>JAUXST010000408.1 GCA_030679805.1 Reyranella sp.
GGCGACAAGGGCCTCGACGTGCAGGCAGCCTTGTGCGCCGAACTCCGCCTCGCTGAGCCGGCCTCTACCTGGCACGTGGCCCGCGACGGCTTTGCCGAAGCCGTCAATTTCCTGGCCTTGGTCACCGGCTCGCTGGGCAAGATCGCACTCGACGTGATGATCATGGCCTCGACCGAATTCGCCGAGGTCTACGAGCCCTTCGTCACCGGCCGTGGCGCTTCTTCGACCATGCCGCAGAAGCGCAACCCGATCTCCTCCGAGTTGATGCTCGCCGCCGGCAAGGCCGTGCGCCAGCATGCCGGGCTGATGCTCGACGCCATGGTGCAGGACTTCGAACGCGCAACCGGCCCGTGGCATGCCGAGTGGATGGCCGTGCCCGAGAGCTTCGTGCTGACCGCCGGGGCGCTCCATCAGGCGAAGACGGCGTTGGGCGGCCTGATCGTCGACGAGCGCCGCATGGCCGCCAACCTTGCCATGTCCAAGGGCCTGATCGTGGCCGAGGCGGTGATGATGGGGCTGGCGCCGTTCCTCGGCCGCCAGCAGGCGCACGATGTCGTCTATGCGGCCTGCCGGACGGTGGCCGAGAGCGGCGGTGAGCTGGCGGAGGCTTTGGCCAAGGTGCCCGAGATCACCAAACATCTCGACAGGCCGGCGCTCGACCGGCTGACCGATCCCGCGAACTATCTCGGCATGGCGCCGCGCATGGTCGACCGGGTGCTCGAAGGTTCCGTCCGCTGAGACCTCAGCGGCCGAGGCGCCAGCCGGCCTCGGTCTCGAAGCTTTCGAAGAAGTCGGGCTCGTAGGCGCGCTCAGGGGCTGCACGCACCCGGGCATCGAGCTGCTCGGCGTCGCGGCCGACCAGGATGCGCCAGCGTTCGGCTTTGACGCCATCGAGGATGATGCGCGCGGCCTCGGCAGCCGACGTTGGCGCTTCCTCGAGGAAACGCTTGGCGCGATCGGCCACTATCTTGCGCACGTCGTCGTCCGACAGGGCCGTCGCATCCCGCCCCATCGAGGCGATACGGGCCCGCGCCTGGGCGATTTCCCTGGGCGTCATGACATCTGAATCGTTGCCGCTCTGGACCTTGCGCGAGTTGGCCACGATCGAGGTGCCGATGTGGCCCGGCATCACCACCGAGCATTTGATGTGCGGAGCGTTGATGCGGAGGTCGGTGATCAGCGCCTCGGTAAAGCCCTTGACCGCGAATTTCGCCGCGGCATAGGCCGTCTGCGGAATGTGGGGTGCGATGGCGGCCCAGAAGCCGTTGACGCTGCTGGTGTTGATGATATGGCCGGCGTCAGCCTTCTGCAGGAGCGGCAGGAAGGCGCGGGTGCAATTGTAGACGCCGCCCCAGCAGACGTTGAAGGTCCGTTCCCACTCGTCCTGACCGTTGACGATAAGGCTGCCGCCGCCGCCGATGCCGGCGTTGTTGAACAGCAGATGGATGTGGTCGGTGTCCTGCTCCTTGGCGACGCCGTCGCGAAAGCCGCGGACCTGGACTGTGTCGGAGACGTCGGCCACATGCGTGGTGATGCGCTGGCCCTGGCGCAATCCATCGGCCATGCAGAGGCGCCGTGTCTCATCCATCGCGGCGGCGGAAACGTCGCAGAGCGCGATGTTGCAGCCTTCGGCGATCAATTGCCGAGCAAGCTCGCGGCCCATGCCGGTGCCGCCGCCGGTGATGACGGCGATCCTGCCTGCAAAATCCTTCATCGCCTTCGCCTCCCTGATCTCGATGCGCTCACTCTATCGCCATATTTGCCGAATAGTCAGGCCTCGCCGACCACGGAGAGGACATGACTGTCTTGATTGCGCGTCGCGTTGTGCTTGCCGGATCGCTGCTTGGACTGCCTGCTTTCGCCGACGACGTCGCATCGCGGCTCGCCGACCTCGAGCGGCGCAATGGTGGTCGCCTCGGCGTATCGGGGCTGGATACAAAAAACGGCCGCCAGGTAGGCTACCGCGCCGATGAGCGCTTCCCGCTGTGCAGCACTTTCAAGTTTCTCGCCGCGGCATTTGTCCTGGCGCGCGTCGATCGTGGCGAAGAACGGCTCGATCGTCGCGTCGTCTTTTCCGAGAGCGATCTCGTTACCTATTCGCCGGTGACCAAGGATCATGTCGGGGCGGGCGGCATGTCCATGGCGGACATCTGCGAGGCTGCGGTGACGCTGAGCGACAACACGGCAGGCAACCTGATGCTGGCAAGCTTCGGTGGCCCGGCGGCGTTGACGGCCTACGTACGCACCTTGGGCGACGGGATCACGCGCCTCGACCGCATCGAGACCGAGCTGAACGAAGGGAGGCCCGGCGATCCGCGCGACACTACCTCGCCTGCCGCCATGCTGGGCACCATGCAGCGGCTCCTTGTCGGCGACGCGTTGTCGGCCGGGTCGCGCGAGCATCTCATTGGCTGGTTGGTGGCCAGCAAGACCGGCGCCAAGCGGCTGCGGGCCGGCCTGCCGGCCCACTGGCGGATCGGCGACAAGACGGGGACCGGCGGCAATGGATCGGCCAACGACGTCGCCATCGCCTGGCCGCCGGCGGGGGCGCCGATCCTCGTCACGGTCTACTTCACGGGCTCGACGATCTCGGACGAGGCGCGCAGTGCGGTGATCGCCGACGCCGGAAGGATCGTGACGGCGAACCTCGCCTAAGGGCGAATGCAATGCTCACGCGCGTTGGTCGGGCCGGTACCTCCGCATCACCTCTTGCAGGAGGTCGAGCGGCAGCGCGTGGATGGTGTGACTGTCTCGGCCGGACATGGTCTCGGCCATGCACATTGCGTTGAGGATCGACTCTTCAGTTGCCTCGGCCGCCGCTCGGAACAGGCTCGTCATCGCGTCGGGCGCGAGCATCTTCACGTCGCTGATCCTGTCGTTCTGGCCGATGTGATTGCCCGTCGAGAATGCGATGAAGATATCGCCACTTCCATTCGCGCCGATGCCGCCCACCCACGAGAGCCCTGTCGTGGCTCGACGGGCAAGCCGCTGGCATTGGAGCGGAATGAGAGGCGCGTCGGTCGCCAGAACAACGATGATGGAACCTTCCGTCGTCTGTGGTGGGACTGCGCTTCTGCCCGAGCGATGTGCCGGCACTACGTCTGGTCCGATCTCGCGACCGACAGGCACGCCATCTACGCGCAACAGATCGCGCGCGCCATAATTCGCCTGCACCAACGCGCCGACCGTATAGCGCTCTCCATTCTCGACGACGACGCGCGATGCCGTGCCAGTCCCACCTTTGAACTCGTGACAGATCATGCCGGTGCCGCCGCCAACATTGCCTTCGGCGATAGCGCAGCCGCCGACCGCGCTGTCGAACGCAGCAAACGCGTGCTCCTGCGTCAGTGGGAAACCTTGGATATCGCTCAGCCAGCCATCGTAGGTCTCGGCGACGACTGGCAGGTGAAAGGCTTGGGAAGCGCCATCGCGAACCGCCATGGCCGTGATGGCGTCACGGACGATCCCGACCTGATAAGTGTTGGTGATCCCGATCGGCGCGCCGAGCAGGCCCTGCTCGGCGAGCCACGGAAGGCCGGTCATTTCGCCGTTGCCATTGAATGAGAACGTGCCGGCGAAGACGTAGTCGGTCCAGATTTCCTGTCCGCGCGGCCAGATGGCAGTGACCCCCGTCCGGGCAATCCGTGGTCTATCCTGAATGACGGTCGAGTAACCCACTTTGACGCCCGCCACATCGGTAATGGCGTTGAGTGGTCCGGGCGGCAGAGTTCCGACTTTAAGGCCGAGATCGCGCAGGCGTGCACGGGGCATTGCTTCGCTCTTGGGTTTGTGACGGATGAGAACGCGTCCCAGTCTTCAGCGAGGGCTCATGCCGGCCGGCCGGGATGCCGCGGCAGGAACGCCGTCAGCAGGCCGAGCAGGAGCAGGAACGGCGTCACCTTGTAGACGGTGTCGATGCTGGTGAGGTCGGCGAGCTGGCCGAGCGCTGCCGCGCCAAGGCCTCCCAGGCCGAAGGAGAAGCCGAAGAACATGCCAGCCACGAGCCCGACCCGGCCCGGCAGCAGTTCCTGGGCATAGACCAGGATCGCGGAGAAGGCCGAGGCCATGATCATCGCCACCGCGACCGCGAGCACGCCGGTCCAGAACAGGTTGGCGTAGGGCAGCATCAGGGCGAAGGGCAGCGCGCCCACGATCGAGAACCACATCACCGGGATGCGGCCGACCTTGTCGCCCACGACGCCGCCGGCGATGGTGCCCATGACGATGCCGACCAGGAAGGCGAAGAGATAGAGCTGCGCCGTCTGCACTTCGACGCCGAATTTCTCGATCAGATAGAAAGTGAAGTAGCTGCCGAGGCTGGCGCTATAAACGTTCTTGGAGAACAGCAGCGCCACCAGGACCAGCACGGCCCCCGCGACACGACCGCGCGACAGGGCGGAGATGGCGCCCGCGGTGCCGGCCTTGCCGCGCGCGGCCGGCTTCGATGCGGCCCCCTTCGATTCAGCGCGACGACGGCTGTACCAGCCGCCGACCTGGAACAGCACAGCCATGGCGATGAAGGCCGCGGCGGAGAACCACACGATGCTGCGCTGGCCGGCCGGGACGACGATGAAGGCTGCCAGCAGCGGGCCCGCCGCCGATCCCATGTTGCCGCCGACCTGGAACAGCGATTGCGCCAGACCGTAGCGCCCGCCCGCCGCCATGCGCGCCACGCGCGAGGCTTCGGGATGGAACACCGATGAGCCCATGCCGATCAGGGCCGCGGC
>JAUXST010000415.1 GCA_030679805.1 Reyranella sp.
CCTGGCGAGGGTCTCGGTCTCGGGGGGGCTGAGGCCGAGACGCGGCCCGACCTGCAGGGCGACGTCGGCGCCCAGCACCGAATGATCCCCGCCACGGCCCTTGGCGATGTCGTGCAGCAGGACCGAGAGGTAGAGCACCGGCCGTGACAGGATCTTGTGGACCACGTCGGCCGACAGCGGATGGTCTTCCTTCAACTCGCCCGACTCGATGCGTGACAGGATGCCGATGGCCCGGATCGTGTGCTCGTCGACCGTGTAGGTATGATACATGTCGTGCTGCGTCTGGGCGACGACGCGGCCGAAGTCGGGAATGAAGCGACCGAATACGCCCGCCTCGTTGAGGCGCCGAAGCGTCGTCTCCGGATCGTGCCGCGACGTCATCATGTCCATGAACAGGCGATTGGCCTCGGGGTCGGTCCTGAGGCGGTCGACCAGCCGGATGTTCTGGGTGATGAGCCGCAGCGTCGCCGGATGGATGTCGAGATCGTTCTCCTGGGCGACATGGAACAGCCGCAGGATCGCCACCGGATCCTTCGTGAAGGTATCGGGCGACGCGACCCCCAGGCGCTCGCCGTCGAGCTTGAAGCCTTCGAGCTGGCGCGGCCGCAGCGTTTGCCAAAGTGCCGCGAGCCTGGGTTTGCGCTTGTGGCTGTCCTCCAGCGCGGCGACGAAGATGCGCGTCAGGTCGCCCACCGTCTTGGCGTGAAGATAATAGTGCTTGGTGAAGCGCTCGACGCCGCGGCTGCCCGGACGGTCCTGGTAGCCCAGCCGCTCGGCGATCTCGCGCTGGAGGTCGAACGACAGGCGATCGTCGGCGCGGCCCGTCAGGTAGTGGATGTGGCAGCGCACCGTGGTGAGGAAGCGCTCGGCGCGCTCGAACAGTCGCGCCTCTTCCTTGGTCAGCACGCCCTTGGCCACGAGGTCGCCGGGCTCGCTCACGCGATAAAGATACTTGGCGATCCAGAACAGCAGATGGAGGTCGCGCAAGCCACCCTTGCCCTCCTTGACGTTGGGCTCGACGACGTAGCGCGAATCGCCCATGCGCTGATGGCGCTGGTCGCGCTCGGCGAGCTTGGCCTCGACGAAGTCGCGGCCGTCGCCAGTGTAGAACTTCTGGGCGAAGCCCTTTACCAGCTCGTCGAACAGGTCGCGGTCGCCCCACAGGTAGCGCATCTCGAGCAGCGCCGTGCGGATGGTCTGGTCGCGCTCGGCGTAGCGCAGGCTCTCGTCGACCGTGCGCGTGGCGTGGCCGACCTTCAGGCCGAGATCCCACAACAGATAGAGCATGAACTCGACGATCTGCTCGCCGCGCGGCGTCTGCTTGTAAGGGCGCAGGAACAGCAGATCGATGTCGGAAAGCGGCGCCAGCTCGCCGCGGCCGTAGCCGCCGGTCGCTACCACGCCCAGCCGCTCGGCCGTGCTGGGGTTGGCCGCGGGATAGGCATAGCGGTCGGCGAAGTCGAACAGGACCCGGACGATCTGGTCCATCAGGTAGGAGGTGGCGGCCAGCACGGCCGGCCCGTCGTTGTGCAGCGGGCCGGGCGCCTCGAAGCGCTGGCGGATCTCCGCCCGGCCCTTGGCCAGCGCATCGCGCAGCAGCGCCAGAACCGGCGGCCGGGGCGGCTCGCCGCCCGACGGCAGATCCACGACCAGAGCCGCCAACGCCTCTTCGAGTGCGCGGCGACGCACGATCTTGCGGCGGTCGGGGATATGGTCATAGGGCTTGGCCATGGGCGCCGGATACTACAGGCTGGCGGCGGTTTCCACGACCCCCCGGAAAGACGATGTCCCGACCCCTCACCCTCGCCGTCTTCACCAAGAACCGGGTCAATCCGGCCTATGACGCCGCCCGGCTGGTGGCCGACCGGGTGGCGGCCGAGGCCGGCGCCCGCACCATCCACTACGTGCCGGAGACGCCCGACCACGTCGGCCAGCAGAAGGCCCTGGTGAGCGAGGCGCTGGCGCAGCGCCCGGACGCCGTCCTCCTCAATCCCACCGACGACGTGGCGATGGCGGAGGATCTGGCGCGCTTCGCCGCGGCGGGGATTCCGGTCGTGCTCATCATCAACCGCATGAAGGGCAAAGCGCTCACTTTCGTGGGCTCCGACGACGTCGGCGTTGGCTATACAGCGGCCAAGGCGCTGATCCAGGGCCTGGGCGGCACCGGTGGCATTGTCGCCCTCGACGGCACGCCGAGTGCGCCCACCGCCCGTGATCGCACCGTGGGACTGAAGCGCGCCGTGGCGGAACATCCCGGCATCGAATTGCTGGGCGCGCGTGTCGGCTATCTCATGGCGCCGCCGGCGCGGACGGCGATGGCCGGGTTGCTGAAGGACCATCCGCGCATCGACGGCGTCTGGTGCGCCAA
>JAUXST010000416.1 GCA_030679805.1 Reyranella sp.
GATATAGGAAGGCGGCACCGACCGAGCCCACCGTGAATCCCACCGTACACAGGCCGAATACGATCGACAGCGCCGAGCGCGGGATGGCCAGCTCCTGCTCGATCGGGCGCAGCAGCACGCTGAAGGCGTAGACCGATCCCAAGGGCAGATTCATCAGCGTCGCCGCCAGCAGCGCCGCCCACAGGCGCTCGGCGCGGACGGGCAGGGCTGGGCTCGCGACAGACATGGGCCAACGCTGAGGCTGATGCCGCCGGGGGTCAAGTTGCTCGACCGCGCCGAGGCCTTCTCTGGCGGTCAGTCGGGATAAGGGGCATTGTCACGTCGGCAGCAACGACGAGAGGGACGACCGTGCGAGCGAACAAGATCAAGCAGATGTGGCGTGACGGGAAATGCGTGACGCTGGGCTGGCTTTCCGTGTCTCACGGATTCAGCGCGGAAGTCATGGCGCGTCAGGGCTTCGATGCCCTGTGCGTCGACCTGCAGCACGGCACGGCTGAAATGAAAGACGTGACGCCGATGCTGCAGGCGATCTCGCAGACCGATACGGTCCCGGTCGTGCGGGTCGCCTGGAACGAGCCGGCGGCCATCATGAAGGCCCTGGACCTCGGCGCCTACGGCATCATCGTGCCACTGGTGAACACGCCTGAGGAAGCCGCGATGGCGGTGGCCGCGTGCCGCTACCCGCCCGTCGGCATGCGCTCGTCCGGGCCCGTGCGCGCCGTGCACTACGGCGGCGCCGACTACGTGGCCCATGCCAACGACGAGATCGTCGTCATGGCCATGATCGAGACGAAGGAGGGCCTCGCCAACCTCGATGCCATCTGCGCCACGCCCGGCCTCGACGCCGTCTACATCGGGCCCGCCGACCTGTCGTTCGCCCTGGGCCTAGCCCCGCGCGGCGACAACCCGGACCCGCTCCATCTCGCCACGTGCGACAGGATCCTGGCGGCGGCGCACAAGGCCGGCATCAAGTGCGTCATGCACTGCGCCGGGGCTGCATTCGCGTCAGGCGCGGTGAAGCGCGGCTTCGACATGGTGATGCTGACGTCCGATCTGTCGTGCATGATCGCGGGCGCCCGGCAGCAGCTCGACGAACTCAAGGCCAAGACGGCCTGAGGCGGTTCTCCGATCATCCCGTCGAAATGCAGCGCCGCGCCCCGGCAGGATCGCAGGTCCGGCAATGTCAATTCGGCGGGACGGGAATCTGGCCGCGCTTCAGGATCTTCTCCAGCTCCCGGATGCCCTCTTCGTACCGGCCGGCCCGGCAGTCCATCATCGCCAGCTCGACTCGCGCATTCTGGCCAGTGTGGAAGAGGGTCAGGACTGGCTCGTAGCGCACCCAGAGCATCTGCAGCTTCTGGCAACGCGCCATGAGTTCGGGCGACGCAGGTGGCGCCGACGTGCAGGCGACCGCGGCGACCACCAACGCGGTCGTGGCCGCGAGCCGCGACGCCAGATGAACAACCCGAGACATGTCATGCTCCTTTGCGGTCTCAGCCCAGCAGCCCGTGGGCGCCGAGCACGCCGGCGGCCGCGACCGTCGTGCCGATCAGCAACAGAAACGCGTGCGCCCGTTGAACGCGCCGGAACGTGCCCGCCGGATCGGCCGTCGCGCGGCGATGGAACCAGCCGCGCAGCAGCAGCGGTTCGAATACGAACAGGATCGCCATGAACAGCAGCCAGACGAGCGCCATCGCCGCCAACCACCAGCCCGCCGGCTCGAGAAACCGGTTCCAGGCGTCGAGACGCCAGGCCATGTAGGCGCCGCTGAGGCCCGCCACCGGCACCGAGACTTTCACCTGGGCGGAGAAGCGATGCTCGATCGCCTCGAAAAGCGCGAGGCGGCGCGACGGCTCCTCAAAGGCAGCGATGGCCGGCAGGATCACTGCCGTGACAAAGGCGACACCGCCGATCCAGTGGATCACCGCCACGACATGGACCGCCCGCGCCACCGTGAGGTCGTCCATCTCGCTCTCATGCCCGTCCCGCGGCGCCTAGGCGCGCCGCGTCGCGCTCGCGGCCGCCGTGCCGCGGGCGCCCGGTGCCGCCGGCAGGCCCTGCGTCTCGAGCCAGTCCGCGATCGCGGCTGGCTCGGCCGGCAGTTCGACGGCGAGCGGACCGGCGAAAGCCCGCCAGCGATCGAGATTGCGCGCCGGAACACCGACCAGGACCGGGATGCCAAGGCCGACCGCTTCGGCGATCGCGCCGCGCAGGCCGCCGCCGTCGGCTTCGATCTTGCCGAACTTGTTGACCACCAGGAGACGCGGCTCCTCGCTGTAGAGGCTGAAGGCAACTGACTCGGCCAGGTCGGTCAGGAGGCTGACGTCGAGCCGGCAACCGCGCGCCTCGCTGCCGCGATGCTCGGCGATGGCCGTGACCTCGCCGCTCGCGAGATCCTGCAGGAGCATGTCGCAGGGATGCCGGCCCGGCAGGTCGGTGGACTCGAGCTGCAGCGCGCCCGCGAGCGCAATACCGCGCTCGCGCAACGGCTCGATGGCGCGCGCAATCGCTCGATCGGGATAGATGCCGTCGGCATAGACCAGCGCGGCGATGAGGACTTCGGACATCGTTCAACTCCCCTTCTTCAACTTCGCTCGTTCAACTCCGCTCGCAGGTGCATTCGCCGCCGCAGCCCCCGTCCGCATCGTCGTCCGCACTGTCGGCGTCGTGGTGCAGCGACCACTCGAGCATGTGTTTCAGACAGGCCGTGCCGGCATCATGGGCGCGTTCGAGCGCCGTCATGAGGGCGAGCCAGTCTTCATCCGAGGCGAGTTGCGCGAAGCGGCGCGAGGCCCCGGCCGCGTATTCCCCGATATCTTCCCCGAACGGCCGGCCGGCCGCCTCGACCTGGACCATCAGGTTGAGATCTTCGAGGGCCACCAGCGTCTCGGCGGCGAAAGCCTCGTCGCCCAGACGTTCGAGAACCTCGCCCAGCACCATCGCCGCCTCCTACTGGACGAGCGGGCCGCGCGCGGCGGCAAGGTCGACACCGGTCACCTGGGCGCGTCCGGCCAGGATCGACACATATTGCTGCTGGGCGCGGCGGCGGACCGCCTCGTCGAGGTAGTCGGCAATGCGGTCCCGGACGAGATCGAACGGCAGGACCTCGCCATCGACGCGGCGGTCGAGCCGCACGATGTGCAGGCCGTAGCGGGTCTCGACGGGCTCGGGATGCATGCACCTCGGAACCATGGCGCGCAGGGCCGTCTCGAATTCGGGAACGGTCTGGCCGGTGCTGACCTGGCCGAGATTGCCGCCCTGCTTCGACGATGGGCAGGCCGAGTGCGCGGCGGCTGCGGCGGCGAAGCCCGCCGGGTCCCGCACCAGTTCGTCGATCAGCGCCGTTGCAGATGCGCGGGCCTTGTCGCGGGCATCGATGTCGTCAGGTGCCGCCACAAACAGGATGTGTGCCGCCTCGAACAGATCGGGCGAGCGAAAGCGGCGGGTGTTGGCGTCGTAGTAGCGGCGGCACGCGGCCTCGTCGGCGCGCGGCACGACGACCTCGCGCTCGATCAGGGCGCGCAACCGCGCCTCCTGCGGCGTCTCGCGACGTCCCTCGCCGTCGTCGAGCGGTTCGGCCTCGATCGCGAGGCGCTCCACTTCCTGCGACAGCAATTCGCGGATCGCCAGCGCCCGCGCCGCCAGCATCCAGGCCTGGTCGGGGTTGGAGGCCTGGTGATGCTGGGTCTCGCGCGAGATCGCGGCACTCGGAATGACCACGCCGTTGACGCTGACCGGTTCGGGCCGGGTGACGCGACGACGGGCCGGGCGTGGGGCCGGGCGCGGCGCGGCGGCAGGCTGAGAGGTGCTCATGGTATTCACTCCGCCGGTTGACGAGAAGCCGGCTGACCAGACGCGGATAGGGGCCGGCGCCGACGCACGACCTGGTAGCCGCGGCGGCCGAGGTACCAGACCGGTGCAGACCAGATGTGCACCAGGCGGCTGAACGGAAAGACCAGGAACAGGGTCATGCCCAACACGAGGTGCGTGAGGTACGGCCAGGGGAGGCCTTGCAGCGTCCTGGCGTCGACC
>JAUXST010000424.1 GCA_030679805.1 Reyranella sp.
GGGCCTCCAGGCCCGCCTCATGATAATGCGCGGGCCTGGAGGCCCGCGGTCCAAAACCCCTAAGCTTTCGCGCGGATGACTTCCAGGAACGCCGCCCCGTAGCGTTCGAGCTTGGCGTCACCGATGCCGTGGATCTCGCGCATGGCGCCTGCATTGGCCGGACGGTGCGAGGCGAGTTCGGCCAGCGTGCGGTCGGAGAAGACGACATAGGCCGGCACGTTCTGCGTCCGCGCCAGCTTGGTGCGCAATGCCTTCAAGGCATCGAGCAGGCCCGTGTCGGCATCGCCCACGATGGCGGCGGTGGCGGCACGCCGATCGCGGCGCGAGCCTGCCTTGCCCTTGGCGGCGCCTGATGTGAGGTCCTTGCGCAGTTCGATGCGCGCCTCGCCCTTCAGCACCCGCCAGCCTTCCTCCGTCACCCACCAGCGGCCATGCTCCATCAGATCCTGGGCGATCAGGCCGACCGCCGAGAGCTGACGGAAGATCGAGCGCCATTCTCCCGCTTTTCGGCCCGATCCGACGCCGAAGGTCGGCAACCGATCATGGTTGAACTTGGTCACGTTCTCGGTGCGCTCACCGGTCAGGATGGCCACGAGGTGCTCCACACCGAAACGTTCGCCGGTACGCAGGATGGCCGACATCGCCTTCTGCGCATCGATGGTGCCGTCGAAACGCTCGACGCCCTCGACGCAGAGATCGCAGTTGCCGCAGGGCTCCGATTGCTCGCCGAAATAGGAGAGCAGGGTCTGTCGGCGGCAGCGCGGCGCCTCGGCCAGCGCCAGCAAGGCGCCGAGGCGCTGGCGCTCGATGCGCTTGCGCTCGTCGGAGGAATCGCTCTGCTCGATCTGCAGGCGTCGGAGCTGCATGTCGCCCAGGCCGTAGAGCGTCAGCGTGTCGGCCGGCAGACCGTCACGGCCGGCGCGGCCGATCTCCTGGTAATAGGCTTCGACGTTGGACGGCAGGTCGGCATGGCAGACGAAGCGCACGTCGGGCTTGTCGATGCCCATGCCGAAGGCGACGGT
>JAUXST010000425.1 GCA_030679805.1 Reyranella sp.
GCTCGCGACCAAGACTTCTCCGAAAGTTGCAACAAGCGGCCCAATTCGCGTTACCGTCCAAGGCGTCAAAGTTCGGATCGGTGAAATTACTTGCGATGATCTCGATCAGTTCAAAGCTGTAAAGAAAGTTAAGAGTGCCCCCTTCATAAGAATGTCGGAGCGTAAATTTAAGGACGGCATACAAAAGCTCCTTGGCGAGCGGGGCAAATTTCCAGATTGGGGTGGCGAACCCAACGACCTCTTCACCAAGGCACTCTTCAGAGGAAAGCGCGTATCTATTGCGTTTGCCTTCAAAGGGCCGGGCATGCAAGGCGTGCTGACGCCGGGAAAACTAGGAAAAAATGGAGACCAAATTCAGCGACTGTTTAGGAGCCCTGCTGACATATTCATTGTCCAGTACTATGGTCAAATTGCTGAATCGGTCCTCGACCAAATGAAAGCATGGGCGACGCTCAACTCCGTGCGAGAAGGCAAGAAGATTTGGTACGGGATCATAAACGGCGACGACAGCAACAGGATCATGGCTGCTTACCCCAAAAAGTTTGGCCTAAGGTAGCTTTGTGCCTTTGATGGGAGTTACCCGTGCCGGCCGCCGTCGCGGGCCAATTCTGGGGCGCTGAGCCGTCGACCTCTGTGCTGATGTCGCGCGGCTGAAAACTCAGTTCGATCCCCGGCCGAGCTCGCGCCGCCGAGGTCATTCCCTAACCCAACAACGATGATCGGAGTGGGGCAGCACGATCAACCTGTCCGGCCCATGCGGGTGCAGCTATTCATGGCCGATCTGATCGTGGCGACAGTCAAGAGTCGCGCAGTATTGCAGGGCTCCCTACGCTGGATGTCGTACCTAATGCCTCGCCACGAATGGCATGATCGCTCGCCCAACAAAGGGAATGTCGGATGACTGATGAAATATTTGCCGGCCTGCGGGTGATCGATTGCGCGAGCTGGATCGCCGGGCCGGCGGCGGCAACGATCCTTTCTGACTTCGGCGCCGAGGTGATCAAGATCGAACCGCCGGGCGCCGGCGATCCATGGCGGGCGTCGACGCCGGTTCCCGGCAAGACCACGGACTACTGGTGGCAGTTGACGGCCCGCAACAAGCAGAGCCTGGCCATCGACCTCAAGCGCCCCGAGGGACTGGCGGTGCTTCACCGCCTGCTCGCCACGACCGACGTTTTCATCACCAACTTCCCGCTGCCGGTGCGCGAGCGGCTGAAGATCGCCGCCGCCGATCTCCTGGCGATCAACCCCCGGCTCGTCTACGGCTCGATGACGGCCTATGGCGAGGCGGGCGAGGAAGCTGCCCGGACGGGCTTCGACGCCACCGCCTACTGGGCTCGTTCGGGCCTGATGGACATGGTGCGGGCCACCACCGAGACGGAGCCGGTCCGGTCGATGCCGGGCATGGGAGACCATCCCACCGGGACGGCGCTCTATGCGGCCATCGTGACCGCGCTCTACCGTCGCGAGAAGACGGGGCTGGGCGGCGTCGCGCAGACCTCGCTGCTGCAAAACGGCCTGTGGGCAAACGGCTGCTTCGTGCAGAACCGGTTGTTCGGCGAGCACGTCCGGCACCGGCCGCCGCGGACCGACACGCCGAGCGCGCTGGCCAACCACTATCGCTGTCGCGATGGCCGCTGGTTCCTGATGGCGCTGCACAACGAGGCGCGTCAGCTCGCGAGCGTCCTCAAGGCGATCGACGCCGAGCACCTGGCGCAGGATGAACGCTTCGCCACCCAGCCGGCGCGGCGCACCAACCACAAGGCGCTGACCGAAATCCTCGACGGGATCTTCGCCCGGCGCGACCTGGCGGAATGGAAGCCGATCCTCGAAGCGGCCGGCGTGACCTTCGGCGCCGTGTTCACGGTCGACG
>JAUXST010000427.1 GCA_030679805.1 Reyranella sp.
GGTCGACCCGGTTGCGGATACCACGGCCGAGTTCCGCGACTTTCTTGCCGCCGAACGCGGGCGCTTCGCTGAGATGTACAAGTTCTCGGGGCTGACCCCCGAATAGACGGCCGCCGCCCCCCCTTCCCGCTAGGGGCCCACGCGCCCTGCCCGCATTGAAACGGTGACCCATGCTCGCTGAACCTCCCTTCGCCTTCGTTCCCTTCGACGCGCGCCGCAGCACGGCGAAACCCCGTCGAACCGGTCTCTCCATGGTGATCGACGATGGCCTGCCGCTTGCCTATACGCGCGGGGTGTTCGAGCTGGCCGCTCCCTACATCGACCTGCTCAAGATCAAGACCGGCACGGCGCGGCTCTACTCGCGCGACCAACTCATGCGCAAACTCGCCATGTGCGCGGAGTTCGACGTGCGGCCCTTCCTCGGCGGGCAATTCCACGAATATGTGTTCGCGATGCTGGGCGAAGCGGCGCTTCCCAAATTCTACGCCGAGGCACGGGCGCTGGGCATTCGAACCATCGAGATCTCGGACAACACGGTGCCGCTGACGCCGGAGCAACGCCGCGGCCAGATATCGGCCGCGATCGCCAGTGGCCTCGCGGTGTTCGGCGAGGTCGGCTCGAAGGAAACGCTCAGCAATCCGGCCCTGCTCGTGGAGCAGGCCGAGGTCTGCCTGGAGGCCGGCGCCGAACTTGTCCTCGTGGAAGCGGCCGAGCTGGTCGAGAACGGCCGCGTGCGCCGCGACAGTCTCGAAGTCCTCAAGCGCGGCCTGCCGCCGGATCGCATCATGATCGAGCTTCCGGGGCCTTGGATCTCGGGCGTCAGAAGCTGCGACATCGAAGAGATGAAGAAGATTCTGTTCGCCGAATTCGGCCCCGACGTTAACCTCGCCAATATCGCGGCGACGACGATCTTCGATACCGAAGCGCAAAGGGTGGGCCTGGGGACGGGCGGACCGCTGCACGCATAAGCACGGCCGGTTTCGCGGGTCCGAACGGTCCACGAGTTGTGTCCTCGGCGCCGGACCAACCCCGGCGCCATCTCACCTGAACGGCCGTTCATATTTTCTTTTCAGAAAAAGTTGCAGGTTCGACAGGAATAGGCTAAGAAAAAGACGATACTGGCGGACCCTGTCCGCCGATCCCAAGCCCGCCCGGCACTCCCGCCGCGGCGGGCTTTTTCATGCCTGCGGAGACACCAAACATGGGAACGACGATCTACCCGACTGTGCCAGTGGCACAGCCGGAGGCGGAGCCGTGGCCGGTTGACGAGCACACGATCCGCGTCGACGAGATGTTCGCGCGCCAGCTCGACACCGAGTTTTCCGCCGGCGTGCGCGGCCTGCTG
>JAUXST010000429.1 GCA_030679805.1 Reyranella sp.
CACCGCTGCAGGCGGCAAGGCCGTGCACAAGGTGACCGATGTCCGCCACCGGAGCGATCTTGAAGCGCTCGTCGCATTGGCAATTGAGCATGGCGGCAGGCTCGACGTCATTGTGAACAATGCCGGGATTGGGCCCATATCCCGTTTCGATGCGCTGCGCGTCGAGGACTGGGACGCCATGATCGACGTCAATCTGCGTGGCACGCTCTACGGCATCGCTGCGGCGTTGCCCGTCTTCCAGCGTCAACAGTCGGGCCACGTCATCAACATCGTCTCGACCGCGGGCATCAAAATCCTCCCCACCATGGGTGTGTATGCCGCGACCAAGAACGCAGTGCGGACCATTAGCGAAGCCTTGAGGCAGGAAGCAGGACCGCATCTGAGGGTCACCGAGGTTTCGCCGGGGATGATCTCGACCGACTTTGCAAGCTCGATAACCGATCCCGCCGTGAAGTCGGCGATTGGAGAACGCGTTTCCAATGTTGCCATCCCACCAGCGTCGATCGCTCGGGGCATCGCCTACGCGATCGAGCAGTCGGCCGATGTGGACGTCGGCAGCATTGTCATACGACCGACAGCCCAAGACTGAACGGTTTCGGGTGGCTCCTCGGCCTTGGTCAATAACCGTCCATTGGCGACTCCTGCCGGTACCGGGCAGGCTGGACGTCGTGGTCGTTATCCGCGTTGGAAGCCCATGCGGCATCGGCGGTGATTGAGTAGTCATTACGCGCGATATCGCACTGTAGCGTGAAATCGGCGGTGTGGCGGATGGGGTGGGATTCGAACCCACGGTGAGCGTGAACCCACGCCGGTTTTCAAGACCGGTGCCTTAAACCGCTCGGCCACCCATCCAGCACGAAGAATTCAATAGCTTGGGCGAGCCCGGTCGACAACGAGAACGGAACCGTGTTTCAGGGCGATCCGGCCCGCACCGACCAGGTCGGCAGATCGAAGCAGGCTCCCTGCTTCAGCACATAGTATGAGCGACCTTCGTGCGCCGCACCGTCAGTGATGGCGACCAAGCTGGGGCCGACCACCGAAATGGAATTGCCGCGCACGAGGATTGCGGTGCCCTCGTCGATACCGATGCCCAGTATCTCCGGATGCACGGCGACGAGCCGCGCCAGATCGCTTTCGCGACCACGCACGACGATGTGCTGGTCGATGGCGACGTTGCGCAGGAAACCGAACCCGCGCTCGTGGCCGGGCGACATCAGCACCGTATTGCCGGAGGGCGAACCGCGGACGAGATAGGAACCCATGATGCTGGCACCGGCCGAGGAGCCGGCGATCAGCCCGCCGCGCACCAGCAGTTCATGCAGCGCCCGCTCGGTCCGGGTGCCGCCATAGATATCCGCCAGGCGCCATTGCCGGCCGCCCGTGATCCACACCGCAGTCGCACTCGCCAAGGGGGCGGCGAATGCATCGCTGTCGGCGGTTGCGCGGTCTTCGGTGTGCAGGATGGAGTAGGGTCCGCCCTCCCTGATGAGTTGCTGCACCGTCGACGTCGCGAGCTTGCGGTCGCTTTGGGCACTCGGGATGACGACCCAGCGCGCGGACGCACCACCGGAATGACGCTGCGCGACCGCGACGACCGCCGACGAAGTGGTTCCGCCACCGACGATTAACAAGGTGCCGCTGGCCGGGCCGGAGGATTTCGGTTCGGCGGCAACGCTGGTCCCGGCCCGAAGCGCGAGCGGCATTGAAAGTAGGGCACGGCGGCCGATCATCACTGTCTCCGATGTGCACGACTTGCCGGCGACCCTCGACCGTCGTTCGGATCGAGTCAAATGAAGCCGAGGGAGAGACGACGCATCGGCCGATGGTCGCCACAAATATTGCGTATTCCGTCGATACTTAGGTATCTTTCCTCATCCGTCATTCAAATCCAGCCCCGTGCCCTCTCCCATAACCATGATCGGTCGACGACTTCTCTGCACCATGGCAGTGCTCGGCTCCGCGCCGGCACTGGCCCAGACGGCCGACGGCAAGTTCGCGGCCTGGCTGCGCGGCGTGCGCGCGGAGGCCGCGCGTGCCGGCGTCGACCAGGCCACGCTCGATGCCGCGCTCGAGGGCATCGAGGAAATCCCGCGGGTCCTCGAACTCGCGCGCAATCAGCCTGAATTCAAAATGACCTTCGAGCGATACCTGGAGATCGTCGTCTCTCCGGAAAGGGTGAGGCGTGGCCGGACGCTTCTTACCGAAAACCGGAATGAGATCGACCGCTTTGCAGCACCCGTCGGCGTTCCCGCGTCGGCCGTCGTCGCGCTATGGGGGATCGAGAGCAATTACGGCACCCGGCTTGGCGACTTCGAGGTCGTGCCGGCGCTCGCGACCTTGGCCTACAATGGCTTTCGCGCTCAGTTCTTCCGTGCGCAGCTCATCGCGGCACTGAAGATCCTGTCGCAGGGCCACATTGGATTGCATGCGATGAAGGGATCCTGGGCCGGCGCACTGGGTCAGTGCCAGTTCATCCCGACGAGCTTCATTGCCTACGCCGCCGACGGCGATGGCGACGGCCGGATGGACATCTGGACCAACAAGGCCGACGTGTTCGCTTCGATCGTGAACTACCTGCATCGCGTCGGCTGGCGCGCGGGCGTTGGTTGGGGCGAGGAAGTGCCAGCAGGGACGGCAGCGGGGCAGGGTGGCCGCATCGTCCGCCCTGCAGGAGCGGGAGGGCCCGCGTTCCGCACCACCCAGAATTTTCAGGCCATCCTGCGATGGAACCAATCGGACTTTTTCGCCCTCGCGGTCGGCCTCCTTTCCGACCAAATCGCCGCATGACGCTTGAAAGGCGGGGTGGCTCCACCTGCTGCCCAAGATCATGTATGATATTCGCGTCATGCGGCTAGACCTAGTAAGCTTTCGTTCCAACTCCGTGCCGCTGGCTCGTGCATGCGGTGCGGCAATGATGATCGCCTGCCTCAGCGCCTGCGGCTCCACGCCGGGCGGCAAGGCGACAACGACGGCCCAGCGGGGCACTTACAAGATCGGCACGCCTTATAAAATCGATGGTGTCCTGTACACACCGAAGGAAGAGTTCAACCACGTCGAAACCGGCGTGGCCTCCTGGTACGGGCCCGGATTCCATGGCAAGTCGACGGCCAACGGCGAACGCTACGATCAGGCCGACCGCACCGCGGCCCATCGTACCTTGCAGATGCCTTCGATTGTCCGGGTGACCAACCTCTCAAACGGTGCCTCAACCGTGGTCCGGATCAACGACCGCGGCCCGTACGCAAGCAATCGGGTGATCGACTTGTCGCGAACCGCCGCCCAGGAACTCGACATCGTCCGCAATGGCACCGCGCGGGTGCGGATCGAGCAGCTCCAGGCCGAAAGCCTGGCTGTGAAGGACGTGGCAATCAACGGCGGCGGCCCGGCTGAACAGCACGACGCGCTGGCCCAACTGTCTTCCGGGAAGCGGGCGCCGCCGCAGCAGGCCATGGCGACGGTGCCGCCCGCGGCGCCTCCGCCTACCCAGATTCAGGCAAGCTGGCCGGATAATCCGCGCAGCCCTGCCGTCGCACAGGAGTCGGCGCCCTCGGGAAAGGGTGGCCCTACGATCGCCAGTCTCGTAACGGCGTCTCCGCCTGCCTCGGGAGGCGGCTTCTACGTTCAGACTGGCTCCTTTTCGACTGCCGAGAATGCCGAGCGACAGCGTGGGGCGGTGCGCAGTTACGGATTTTCGGAGATTTCCCAGGCCTCAGCCGCCGGGCGCGAGGTTTATCGCGTCAGGCTGGGACCCTATACCACCTCGGATGCCGCCGGCATTGTCGCCGATCGGCTGAAGCGTTCAGGCTATGGTGATGCCCGTGTTATTTCAGATTGATCGGCTGCGCCCTCTCGTAGCGTTTTTCGCAGCGGCTGTCGTCCTGACCGGCACCGCGATGACGGCCCATGCCCAGCAACAGGAACAGCCGCGACGGCAGCAGACGCAGCCGCAAAAGCCCGCCGCTAGGCCGAAACCTCCAGCGACTTCCGCAACCAAGCCTGCAACGCCCCCTGCCGCGGCAAAACTCGAAGCCCTGCCGCCTTCGCAGGTCGGCATCGGCACGCTTGCCCAATTCGCTTTCATGGTGGATCCGCAGACCTCGTCTGTCTTGCTGTTCAAGGACGCCGACAAGCCGATGCATCCGTCGTCGATGGCGAAGATGATGACCATCTACATCGTCTTCGAGGAGCTTGCCGCGGGCCGGATCAAGCTCGACACGCGCTTCCGGGTGAGCGAGCGAGCGCGAAACATGGGCGGCTCGCGGATGTTCGTCGAACTGGGAAGCGAAGTGACGGTCGAGGATCTGATCAAGGGCATGATCGTCCTGTCGGGCAACGATGCCTGCGTCGTGATCGCCGAAGGACTCGCTGGCAACGAGGACAGTTTCGCCGAACGCATGAACAAGCGCGCCCGCGAACTGGGACTCGTCAAGACTGTCTTCAAGAATGCCTCGGGCTGGCCGGCCGAAGGACAGTATTCGACGGCAAGGGACCTTGCCGTGCTGGCATGGCGGACGATCGACGACTTCCCGAAACTTTACCGCTACTACGCGGAGATCAACTGGACCTACAACAACATCCGGCAGGACAATCGCAATCGCCTGCTGAAGATCACTCCGGGCACCGATGGTCTGAAGACCGGCCACACCGAGGAGGGCGGCTACGGTCAGGCAACGTCGGCAATACGAGACGGGCGTCGCCTCATCCTCGTGGTCAATGGTCTCACCTCCATGGCCGAGCGCGCACAGGAGACGTCGCGGTTGATGGAATGGGGATTCCGCGAATTCACCAACACGACGATCTTCCGCGCTGGCGACATGGTGGTGGAGGCGCCCGTCTGGCTCGGGGCACAGGACAAGGTACCGCTGGTCGTGGGACGCGCCGTCCTGATCACGACGCCCACCGGGCAGGCTGCGTCGCCACGCGTGGTGGCGCGCTATGACGGGCCGCTGCCGGCACCACTCGTGAAGGGCACCAAGATCGGCACCGCCGCGGTGACGCTCCCCGACGGCAGGGTCATCGAATATCCCCTCGAAGTCGGCACCGACGTGGCCCGCATGGGCGTGATCGGCCGCGTGACGGCCATGATCCAGCATTATCTGTTCGGCTGGCTGTCGTGACCGCCCCCACCTCGGGGCGTTTCATCACGTTGGAAGGCGGCGAGGGGGCGGGGAAGTCCACCCAGATTGCCCGTCTCAAGGGGAAGCTGGAACAGGGTGGCCATACCGTCGTCGCCACCCGCGAGCCTGGCGGCGCGCCGGGAGCGGAGATGGTGCGCAAGCTTCTGGTGGAAGGGCCCGCCGAGCGCTGGGACGGCACGACCGAGGCATTGCTCCATTTCGCAGCCCGACGGGACCATCTGCGGTCGACCGTATGGCCGGCGTTGAAGCGGGGTGCCTGGGTGATCAGTGACCGCTTTGCCGATTCGACAGTCGCCTATCAGGGCTATGGATACGGCGTCGACCGCGCCATGCTGCGCAAGCTATACAGCATCGCGGTCGGCGACTTTCGCCCCGATCTCACGTTGGTCCTCGACCTTCCCGTCGAGATCGGCCTTGGCCGGGCCGCCGCGCGGCGCGGCAGCGAAACGCGTTATGAAGGCCTTCCGACCGACTTTCACGGCCGTGTGCGCGCCGGCTTCCTCGAGACCGCCGCGGCCGATCCAGGGCGCTGCGTCGTGATCGACGGCACTCAAGACATCGAAGCCGTCGCCGCCGCGATCGCCGCGGCCGTTCACGAACGGCTGGGAGGTTGACGCGATGGCCAGAGGCAAGGCGAGCGCGGATCCAGCCGAACTCGAGAAGCTGGAATGGCCGTACGAGTGGGCGCCGCCATGGCGCAGCCAGCGGCTGGTCGGTCATGACGATGCGGAAAAGACCATGCTGGCCGCACAGCAAAGCGGACGCCTGCATCACGCTTGGCTGCTGACCGGCCCGCGCGGCATCGGCAAGGCGACCCTCGCCTGGCGCTTTGCGCGTTTCCTTCTGTGCGGCCAGCAGCAAGGCGGCCTGTTCGGTGACGGACCGGCAGACCTCGAGGTTGCAGCGGATGCCCCGGGAAGAGCGCTGGTCGATGCACGCTCGCATCCGGACCTGTTTCATCTGCGGCGTTCGCTCAATCCCGATACCGGCCGCATGCGCGCCGAAATCGCCGTCGACGACGTGCGCGGGCTCGGGGCCTTTATGCACATGACTCCGGCGATGGGAAAATGGCGTGTCGCCATCATCGATTCCGCCGATGAGATGAACCGCAACAGCGCTAATGCGGTCCTGAAGATCCTCGAGGAGCCGCCGCCCAATGCCGTCCTGCTGATCGTGGCGCACGCGCCGGGGCGCCTGCTGCCAACGATCCGCTCGCGCTGCCGCCGGCTGGCGCTCCAGCCACTGACCGACGAGACCGTCGTGCGCCTGCTCGGCGACTACGCGCCGGATACCAAGCCGGAGGAGAGGATCGCCTTGGCGTGCCTGGCCGAGGGCAGCATCGGACGCGCCCTTGAGCTTGCCGGCGCCGGCAGCCTCGAACTCTATCGCGAGATGGTCGAGGTGCTGGCGACATTGCCCGAGCTCGACATGCCGCGCCTGCATGCCTTCGCGGAGCGCTTCGCCAAGCGCGGCGAGGAGGCCAATGCCGATTGGCGCTCGCTCAACTACCTGTTCGACGGCTGGCTGAAGGGCCTCGCGCGGCATTGGGCCCTGGGGGCGGAAGCTGCAGCCGTCGTGCCGTCAGAAAGCGGCCTGAACGGGCGTTTGCTCGCCGCCGCCAGCCTTGATCGCTGGATGGAGGCATGGGAAAAGGTCGCCTACCTCTTGTCCCGTGCCGATGCCGTCAATCTGGACCGCAAGCAGACGGTGCTCGGCAGTTTCCTGGCTCTGCAAACGGCGATGCGCTGAAGCGCTGAACCCGGCGCTCCCGGAGGAGCGTCACGGGAGAGGCGACAGTTCGGAGTTCAGTCATCATGTCGGGCCGCAGTACTTTTTACGTCACCACGCCGATCTACTACGTGAACGACGTGCCCCATATCGGGCACGCGTACACGACTCTGGCCTGCGATGTGCTCGCCCGTTTCATGCGGCTCGACGGGCGCGATGTCCATTTCCTTACGGGCACTGACGAGCACGGCCAGAAGATCGAGAAGGCGGCAGCGACAGCAGGCCTGCCACCGCAAGCCTTCACCGACAAGGTGAGTCAGTCGTTTCGCGACCTCGTCGTGAAGATGAACTACAGCCCGGACAATTTCATCCGCACGACCGAGAAGCGCCACTATGCCGCCTGCCAGGCGTTGTGGGAGAAGCTCGTCGCCGCGGGGGACATCTACCTCGGCAAGTATGCAGGCTGGTATTCGGTACGTGACGAAACCTATTTCGTCGAAGGCGAGACCGAGGTCGGCCCGGACAAGAAACGCCGCGCGATCTCGACTGGGGCCGAAGTCGAATGGGTCGAGGAACCGTCGTACTTTTTCAAGCTGTCGACTTGGTCGGAGCGACTGCTTGCCTTCTACGAGAAGAACCCGCGCTTCATTGGACCCGATAGCCGGCGCAACGAGGTGATGAGCTTCGTGAAGGGTGGCCTGCAGGACCTCTCGGTGTCCCGCACGAGCTTTTCCTGGGGAGTTCCAGTGCCGGGCGACCCCAAGCACATCATGTACGTCTGGCTGGACGCGCTCACCAACTACATCACTGAGTGCGGGTACCCGGATGTCAGCAGCCCGAACTGGAAGTACTGGCCTGCCGATTTGCACATGGTTGGCAAGGACATCATCCGTTTCCACTGCGTGTTCTGGCCGGCCTTCCTGATGGCGGCCGGTCTTGAGCCGCCGCAACGCGTGTTCGCGCATGGCTGGTGGACCAATGAAGGCCAGAAGATATCGAAGTCGCTGGGCAACGTGATCGACCCGGTGGAACTCGTCGACGCTTATGGGCTCGACCCGGTGCGATATTTTCTTTTGCGCGAGGTCCCCTTCGGCAACGACGGAGACCTGCAAAAGCGTGCGCTCGTCGGCCGCCTGAATGGCGATCTCGCCAACGCCTACGGCAATCTTTGCCAGCGCGTGCTGTCGATCGTCGCCAAGAATTGCGAAGGGAAGGTGCCACCCAAAGGCACGCTCATCGACGCCGATATTGCCTTGCTGGATCGCGCCAAGGGACTGCTTGCGGCCGTACGCGCTGAACTCAACGAACAGGCCTTCCACCGTGCACTCATCTCCATCTGGGAGGTGATCGCCGACGCCAACCGCTATGTCGACGCGCAGGCGCCATGGGCACTAGCCAAGATCGACCCAGTGCGCCGCGACACGGTCCTGTGGGTCCTGGCCGAGACCATTCGGCGGGTGACGCTGCTGGTGCAGCCCTTCATGCCCGATTCGGCGGCCAAGATCCTCGATCAGCTGGCCGTGCCGGCTGACGCACAGGCCTTCGCCGCATTCGATCGCGAACTCGAATCCGGCACGACGCTGCCCAAACCGCAGGGCGTGTTCCCGCGCTTCGTCGAACCGGCCACCGCCGCGAGCTGACATGCTGATCGACAGCCATTGCCATCTCGACTTTCCCGAGCTTGCCGGCGACGAAGAAGCGGTGCTGGCGCGTGCGCGCATGGCCGGCGTCGGCGGCATGCTGACGATCGGTACGCGCCTCGACCAGTTCGAGCGGGTCCGCGCCATCGCCGAACGTCACGGCAACATCTGGTGCTCGGTCGGTGTTCATCCGCACGAGGCGAAGGAGGAGGGGCAACGCACGCCTGACCGCCTGATCGAGGCCACGCGTCACCCCAAGGTCGTCGGCATCGGCGAAACCGGGCTCGATTTCTACTATGAGCACAGTCCGCGCGACGAGCAGGCGGAGAGCTTCCGCGCCCATATCGCCGCATCACGCACGACCGGCTTGCCGTTGATCGTTCATACGCGGGACGCCGATCGCGAAACCATCGACATTCTCGAGGAAGAGGCCGGCAAGGGCTCGTTTCCCGGCTTGATCCACTGCTTCAGCTCAGGCGCCGAAGTCGCCCGGCACGCGCTGGCGCTCGGCCTCTATATTTCGATTTCCGGGATCGTCACCTTCAAGGCAGCCGAGAACCTGCGCGCCATCGTTCGCGACATCCCGCTCGACCGGCTGCTGGTGGAGACAGACTCGCCCTACCTCGCGCCCATTCCCAAACGCGGCAAGACCAACGAGCCGGCTTACGTCGCCCATACCGCCGCCAAGGTTGCCGAATTGAAGGGCGTGGGTATTGCCGAGCTGGAGGCTGCGACGACGGCGAATTTCTTTAGACTCTTCACCAAGGCGGAGCGCCAGCAGTGCGGGTGACGATCCTCGGTTGCGGCACTTCCGGAGGCGTCCCACGGCCGGGCGGCAAGGACGGGCTGGGCGAGTGGGGGGCCGCCAACCCCCAAGACAGCCGCAACCGGCGCCGCCGCTGTTCCATCCTGGTCCAGGACAAGGGCAAAACCCTCCTCGTCGACACTTCGCCCGACCTGCGGGCGCAGCTGCTCGATGCCCGGGTGGAATGCGTCGATGCAGTCCTATGGACGCACGAGCATGCCGACCAGGTTCACGGTATCGACGACCTGCGCCCCTACGCGCTGCGGCAGGGCAGGATCGAGGCCTGGGCGGATCAGCATACGTTCGGTGTCCTGCGGCGACGCTTCGGCTACTGCTTCGAAGCCGAGGGCGACGGCTTCTACAATCCGATCTACCAGCCGAACCTCATCGAGGGGCCTTTCAACGCCGCCGGGCTGCCCGTAATTCCCTTTATCCAGAACCACGGCTCGATCTCTTCTCTGGGGTTTCGCTTCGGCCGGCTGGCCTATGCCAACGACGTCGTGACGTTGCCTGATAGCGCCTTCGCGGCGATGGCGGGCGTCGAGGTGTTGATCGTCGACGCCATGCGGTTCCGGCCGCATCCGACCCACGCCCATCTCGATCGGGCCCTCGAATGGATCGAGCGAATCAGCCCCAAGCAGGCTTTTTTGACCAATCTCCACGTCGACATGGACTATGCTGAAGTCGACCATTTGACACCGCCGCACGTGCACCCTTGTCGGGATGGCATGGTCATCGAATGGGATAGTGAATAATCGCCTATTTTCAATAGGTTATAATTGATTATTGAGAAAGAACAGGAAATGAGACAAAAGGAGTCCGGCCGCAGGGTGTTCCTGTTGGGCGCCGCGGTCGCCCTGTGCACGGCGACTCCGGCACAAGCCGGCAACCAGCTTGATACTGGTGGTCTGACTTTCCTGGATTTCGCCACGCCGGACAACGGTGCGAGTTTCCATCGTGGCGACGGCATGATCGCGGGTGGCCCGAACCAAGTTTCGTCGAGGGTTCTGGGCGTTGAAACCGGCAAGGGGTTGGCCCGGATCCGCTTCGAGCAGATCCGCGTGACGCTGGCGGTACCGCTCGGATGGCAAGCGACCGAGGATTGGGAGCGTGGCGTCGCCTACAGCAGCGACAAGCGCTATCGCCTCGTGGTCTGGCGGGTCGATTTCGAGTTCGAGGGCGTCAAGGACGCCGAGCACTATGCCTCCAGCAAGGGAGGCGCGATCCAGTCACGCCGTCCAGCCGTAAAGGCCCAGGCACGCAAGTTGGGGGATGGGACCTATCTGGTGGTGTTCGAGAACGTGCCCAAGGGACAGGGCGACTCCGAGCCCCGGACCGTCTTCGATCTCGTCATTCCGCAGCCCGGCAATTCCAAACGCGGCGCGCTTCTGACCCTGGGCGTACCAGCGAGTGACGCCGGGCGTGGAATCAAGCTTTTGGCACTTCTAAAAGAGAATATGAAGATGGATTGGTAATCCATTATTAATACTAATAGATAATAATTTGTCATAATATATATTATACGATAATTAGAAATAGGCTAGTCAGCATGGCGTCCGGGCGTCCCACCGTAGAATCACTCCCTCGCGAGCCGGTCGCGCGCCTGCTTGCGGTCATGGCCTGGCTGCGCGACCGCCAGCATGGCTGCCCCTGGGACATCGACCAGACGTTCCAGACGATCGCGCCGTACACGATCGAGGAAGCTTACGAGGTGGCCGACGCCATAGAGCGAGCCGATCTGCCGGCGCTCAAGGAGGAATTGGGCGATCTGCTGCTCCAGGTCGTCTACCACGCCCAGATCGCCAGCGAGTCCAAAGCCTTCGGCTTCAATGATGTCGCGGCGGCAATCGCCGACAAGATGGTCGACCGCCATCCTCATGTCTTCGGCGATGCCCGGATCGACACGGCCGAGGACCAGAGCGTGTCCTGGGAAGCCCGCAAGGCGGCCGAACGCGCTGCCAAACAGACCGCCGAACCGGCAGGGGCCTTGGACGGGATTGCACGCGCCCTCCCCGCTCTCCTGCGGGCCGAGAAGATCCAGAAGCGCGCCGCCAGGGTCGGCTTCGACTGGAAAGAGACCGCGCCCGTCATCGACAAGATCGAGGAAGAATTGGGCGAACTGCGCATCGAGATCAAAGCCGGTACCGTCGATCAGGCCCGCCTGACCGATGAATTGGGAGATGTTCTGTTTGCCGTCGCCAACCTTGCGCGGCACTGCAAGGTCGACCCCGAGGCCGCCCTCCGGGCCACCAACGACAAGTTCGAGCGCCGGTTCGGCTATATCGAGCGCCGGTTGGCCGACCAAGGCCGGAAGCCGGCCGACGCCACCCTGGATGAGATGGAAGCGCTCTGGCAGGAAGCCAAGACGCGCGTCTAGTCTTCCGTGGGCTGAAGGAGAGGCAGATCCAGCGCTTCGAACGCCGCACGCACGTCGGCCAGCGCCTGCCGTGACGGGGCGCCTATGATCCCGGCATCGGTCTGCTGGGCGGGCGCATAGTCTTCGCCGTCAAATCGCACCGCGCCGCCGCCCGCCTCTGCCAGCATCAGCGCCCCCGCCGCATGATCCCAGGGTTTGGTGCGCCGATAGATGCTGAAGGTCGCGCGGCCCGCCAGGATTTCCAAGTATTCGACGCCGGCACAGCGCAGCGTCGACACGGGGCCGATCCCGCGCCGTCGGGCAGCCGGACGCTGGCGCTCGAATGCCTTGCGAATCTTGTAGCCGACAAACCCGGACGGCGATCCACCCGGCGGCGGCCCGATCACCGCGGCGCCGTCGAGGGTTACACCCTGCCCCGCCAGCGCCACAGCCATCCGCCCGTTGGGCACGTCGAGTATCCAGCCGCCGACGGTCCGTCCGTCTGCGACCAGGGCGACGATGATCGCAAAGGTGGCCTTGCCGGCGGCAAAATTCGAGGTGCCATCCAGCGGATCGACGATCCAGCATCTCTCCCCCGGACGACCGATCAGATCGAGGAGGCCGGCATCGGCTTCGACCGCTTCTTCACCCACCACCGGTACGCCGGGCAGGATCTTCGCCAGGCCGGACGCCAGCCGCTGTTCCGATGCGACATCGGCCACGGTAACCAAATCGCCCGGCCGCTTCTGGTGGACATCGTCCTTGGAGAGATTGCGAAATCGCGGCAGCAACTCGGCTGCCGCGACTTCACGGATCAGTTCGGCGACCTGCGCAAGTTCGCCGCTGTCGGGCATCGGCCTCAGCCGACGACGCCGAACAGGTCCTCTTCCTTGAGGATGACATGGTCGACG
>JAUXST010000431.1 GCA_030679805.1 Reyranella sp.
CGTCGACATGCAGGCACCGGCCGTAGAAATACTCGGCGGGCTCGGTGTAGAGGTCGAGCGCCTGCTGGCGGCTCTCGGCCCCGCCGACGAACTCCAGGAAGCCCGCGCGGTACGGATTGCGGTCCTTGCCGAGCTTCTCCATCTCGTTCCAGAAGCCCTGCATCGTCGCCAGGCCGGCCTTGTAGCCGTAGTATGAGAGGTAGCAGTAGACGTAATCCATCTCCGCGCACCACCGCCACGTCTCGATCGAGCCGCCGCCCGGAATCCAGATCGGTGGATGCGGATCGTTCTGGATCGGCCGCGGCCAGATGTTGACGTAGCGCTGCTGGTTGTAGCGGCCGGAGAAGGCGAACGTGTCCTTCTCGGTCCATGCCTTCTTCACGAGATCATGCGCCTCGAGATAGCGCTCGCGTAAAAGGCTGGGGTTCTGGCCGTAGGCGTAGCAGGTGTCCATCGGCGAGCCGACCGGGAAGCCCGCGATCAGGCGACCGCCGGAGATGCAGTCGATCATCGCGAACTCTTCGGCAACGCGCGTCGGCGGATTGTAGAGTGCCAGCGAGTTGCCCATGACGCAGAGTGCGGTATCGGTGGTGCGCCGCGCGAGCGAACTCGCGATCAGGTTGGGCGAGGGCATGAGGCCGTAGCCGTTCGAATGGTGCTCGTTCACGCACACCGCGTCGTAGCCGAGTTCGGCCGCATACTCGAGTTCGTCCATGAAGTCGTTGTACATGTGGTGCGCGCGCTTCGGATCGAACAGCGACGAATGGATGTCGACCCAGACGCTCGGGTGCTTCCGGTTGAAGTCCTCGGGAAGCTCCGTGTACGGCATCAAGTGAAACCACATGAGCTTCATGGTGCGTTCTCCCTAAACCCGGACCTTTTTGGTAAACGACCGTTTACCTCGACAGCCTGCCCGGACTCAAAAGCCCATGCAACGTTGGATTTCCGCAGGTCGCGGGTAATTTTATTGTTTTTCCCCTGCGTCATTCGTTTCGATTCGTATTTTGTGCATTGCACTCTCGCCAACGCAGCAATAGTTTCGCTGCATTGCAGGAGGCTTTGCCCATGACCGTTGTCGCTTTCGCGGCCCGTCCGCATCCGACGGCCAACCAGCCGAAGAAGGATCTCTACGAGGTCGGTGAGATTCCGCCCCTCGGCCATGTCCCGAAGAACATGTACGCCTGGGTGATCCGGCGTGAGCGCCATGGTCCGCCCGAGCAGTCGATGCAGCTCGAGGTCGTGCCCACGCACACCATCGGCGAGGACGAGGTGCTCGTCCTCGTGATGGCCGCCGGCGTCAACTACAATGGCGTGTGGGCGGGACTCGGCCTGCCGATCTCGCCGTTCGACGTCCACAAGCAGCCATTCCACATCGCGGGCTCCGATGCCGCCGGTATCGTCTGGGCGGTCGGCGCCAAGGTGAAGCGCTGGAAGGTCGGCGACGAGGTCGTGGTCCACTGTAACCAGGACGACGGCGACGACGAGGAGTGCAACGGCGGCGATCCGATGTTCTCGACCAGCCAGCGCATCTGGGGCTACGAGACGCCGGACGGCAGCTTCGCGCAGTTCTGCAAGGTGCAGGCGCGCCAGCTCATGAAGCGGCCGCCGCATCTCACCTGGGAGGAGAGCGGCTCCTACACGCTGACGCTCGCCACCGCCTACCGCATGCTGTTCGGCCATCGCCCGCACATCCTGCGGCCGGGGCACAACGTGCTGGTGTGGGGTGCGGCCGGCGGCATCGGCTCGATGGCGGTGCAGCTCATTGCCGCCGCCGGCGCCAACGCCATCGGCGTCATCTCCGATCCGTCGAAGACCGACTTCGTGATGTCGCTGGGCGCCCGCGGCGTCGTCAACCGCAACGACTTCGACTGCTGGGGCCAGCTGCCCGACGTCGACGACCAGAAGGGCTATGCCGAATACATGAAGAAGTGCCGCAAGTTCGGCGCGGCGATCTGGGAGCATACCGGCAAGGGCAACGACGTCGACTTCGTGTTCGAGCATCCGGGCGAACAGACCTTCCCGGTGTCGTGCTTCGTCGTGAAGCGCGGCGGCATGGTGGTCTTCTGCGCCGGCACCACCGGCTACAACCTCACCATGGACGCGCGCTTCGTGTGGATGCGCCAGAAGCGCATCCAGGGCAGCCACTTCGCCAATCTCCTGCAGGCGAGCCAGGCCAACCAGCTCGTGATCGAACGCCGCGTCGATCCCTGCATGAGCGAGGTCTTCGATTGGGTCGACATTCCCAAAGCCCACACCAAGATGTGGAAGAACCAGCACAAGCCCGGAAACATGGCCGTCTTGGTCTCGGCCAAGCGCCCCGGCCTGCGCACGCTGGAAGACGCGCTGGAGGATTAGTCCATTCTCCTCCCCGTCATTGTGCCCTCTCCGCCCGCGTCATCGCGGGGGGAGAGGGAGGGGACCCGCGCAGAGCGCGGGGAGGGTGAGGTAGGTCATCGGCTATCGATCCACACATCATCTTTGCAACGTCGACCACCTCACCTTCCCATTGCTTCGCAATGGGCCCCTTCCTCTCCCCCGCTGCGCGGCGGAGAGGAGATTTCAAGTTCAGTTGCGCAGCTATCGAGAACCCATACATGCAATTGATCCTTCCAGACCTTCTCTCATGCTGCGCCGAGGCCGAAACCGCCGCCGACCGCTACGAAACCGAAGCGCGCGAAGCGGTGCGCAGGCTGATCGCGCCCGCGGGCAAGGTCGATCCGAAACTGCTGGAGCGCGAGCAGTTCGCGGCCCACGGTTTCGCCTGGATCGCGACCTACGTCGCGGCGATCCGCCAGATGCGGCGCTGGGCCGAAGCGGGCCAGCAATCGGGACTTGGCGCCGAACTCGAGCAGCTCATTCTTCAGGTGGCGCTCGGCGAATATCTCGCCCAGCTGAAAGGCGGCATCGCCATCAGCCAGGTCGAGATCGTGCGGCCGGCCGATCTCGGCGCCGATCCCGTGGCGCTCGACGCGCCCGCGGTCGCCAAGCTTGTTGCGGCCAACACCTCGGCGGCGCGCCTGCGCATTGCCGAACTGATCACCGACGGTCTCGACTCGGGCAACTTCGGTGCGCTGGGTCTCGGCGACGAGGCAATGGAAGAGGTGCGTCGCCAGTTCCGCCGCTTCGTCGATACCGAAGTGGGCCCGCACGCCCACGGCTGGCATCTGCGCGACGAGCTGATCCCGCTGCCGGTGGTGCAGCAGATGGCCGACCTCGGCGTCTTCGGCCTCACCGTGCCGGAGGAGTGGGGCGGTCTCGGCATGGGCAAGCTCGCCATGTGCGTCGTCACCGAGGAACTGTCACGCGGCTACATTGGTGTGGGGTCGTTGGGGACGCGCTCGGAGATCGCAGCCGAACTGATCCGAGCCGGCGGCACCGAAGACCAGAAGAAGCGCTATCTCTCGCGCATCGCCTCGGGCGAGATCCTGCCGACGGCCGTGTTCACCGAGCCCAACACCGGCTCCGACCTCGCGAGCCTGCGCACGCGCGCCGTCCTCGACGGCGATACCTACAAGATCAACGGCAACAAGACCTGGATCACCCACGCGGCCCGCGCCGACATCATGACGCTGCTGGCGCGCAGCGATGCCTCGAAGCCGGGCTACCAGGGCCTGTCGATGTTCCTGGCCGAAAAGCCGCGCGGCGACGAGGCCGATCCGTTCCCGGCCAAGGGCATGATCGGCGGTGAGATCAAGGTGCTGGGCTATCGGGGCATGAAGGAATACGAGATCGGCTTCGACGGTTTCGAGGTGCCGGCCGAGAACCTTCTTGGCGGCAAGGAAGGCCAGGGTTTCAAGCAGCTCATGGCGACCTTCGAGAGCGCCCGCATCCAGACCGCGGCGCGCGCCATCGGCGTGGCGCAAAACGCGCTCGAACTCGGCCTGCGCTATGCCAAGGACCGCATCCAGTTCGCCAAGCCGCTCTATGCCTTCCCGCGCGTCGCCGGAAAGATCGCCTGGATGGCGGTCGAGACCATGATCGCCCGCCAGCTGACTTACTTTGCCGCGCGCGAAAAAGACCAGGACCGCCGCTGTGATATCGAGGCCGGCATGGCCAAGCTCCTGGCCGCACGCATCGCCTGGAGCAACGCCGACAATGCGCTACAGATCCACGGCGGCAACGGCTACGCGATGGAATATCCCATCAGCCGCGTTCTGTGCGACGCCCGCATCCTCAACATCTTCGAGGGCGCCGCCGAGATCCAGGCGCAGGTCGTCTGTCGTGGGCTGCTCGAGGGCCGCAACTAAGGTCTTTCCGGGTGACATGAGGCCATATTCACGCTTCGCGGCCGGCTGAGACGATTTGATGTTTGTTGGAAGCACTTCAAGCCATTTTCCCATCGTGCGGCCTCGGGCATGAGTCGAACCAAGTGCAGGCAGCCCTGGCCACGAAGCCTGGGAATTCTCCCACATTGACTAGAATTTAGTTTCTTCACTGCACGTGCTGATACATAATCGGGACGGGGAGATGTGCAGGAAGGCTGTCCGCAGACCGTCCTGTGAGCTGGGAGACTCGCATGCCGAATGTGACGGTTGCTCTGACGCCAAACATGGTGACGGAGCTCGAAAAGACTGACGTCAAAGGCTATGCCGTCTACTTCGATGCGGGCGGGGGCAGTCCACAGTGGATGCCTCTCGACAGCTCGAACTGGACTCCGACCGGCGGTGGCGGCGCAACGGTATCGTTGAGCCCTGCGGGGGCGGGCCTGAAGATCTATTTCATCCTGCAAAGCATGAGGCCGGGCGACGTGCCGTTGCACACCGGCGGGGCGGGTGGAGGCCATCCGTCCGACGCGATTCTGATTGAAAGCCAGATCGTCCCGGCGGGCACCCCATCCAGCGCCCAGACGCTGAACTATCGCTACGACAGCTTCGAGGTGAGCTTCACGCCCGCCGCCGCCGACGCGGGCAACCTCACCGACATCGATGGCTTCGGCATCCCGATGGCCATCGAAGTCGTCTATACGGGCACAACGCCGAACACCAGCGCCTCGCGCGGCTACCTGATCCCCGGCGGCGGCGTCGGCACCAGCGGTACGATCTGGAACGAACTGCAAAGTGCCGGCGGCGCCGGCAGTATCCAGGACTTCACCGGTGGCGGGTTGTCGGGGCCGCGCATGGCGATCTCGCCCGCGGCGGCGATCGGGAACAAGGTCTCCGGCACCAATTATTCGGTCGCCAAGTGGATCCCCTATGTTTCATCGCTCCAGGCGAGCGGCGCCACGACGCCGGGGGCTCCCAACCAGATCCAGATCGCCGGCTATTTCAACGGCGCGCACGATGCCAACCGCATCTGGCACAACGCCGGCTACTACGCCTACGACGTCACCTACACCGGCAGCAACTTCATCCTGACGCCCGGCGCCACCAGCCAGATCCAGGGCACCATCACGATCAGCACGGCCGACCTGGCCAACAGCATCTACATGACGCTGGGCAACGCGACCGTGAGCGGGCTCTCCACCGGCACCGGTACCGGCGCCACGACGACGCTGGCCATGAACACGGGCGCCAACAACGAGTGGGGCACGGTCCTGCGCGACTTCGTTACGGGCTTCACCGCCGGCTACTGGGACGCCTCGGCGACGTCGCTGAATCCGAACGTCTCGGGCTCCATCGTCCTGAACAAGGAATGGAATCAGGACCCCACCTACGCCTTCGGCGGGTCGGTTGCCTCCGGGCACGGGTCAGTGACGCCCGGCGCCAACGTCTTCTACGACGAATATGCCAAGGTCTTCTTCAACAAGACCAATTCCTACGGCAACGGCTATTCGGACTTCCTGACCCGCGCCTTCAACGTCGGCCCGCTCATCAACGTCTCCGACGGGTCCGGCCACGCCGTCGATTCCAACAACATCACCGTCACCCTGTTCGCCGACAACGACACGCCGACCGGTTACACACAGCAGGTCATCAACAACTACCTGCCTGCCGGCAGCGGCGGCTATCTGGTGCCGTCGGGCGTCAACACCAACGGCATTGAGACGACGCTCAACTTCAACGTCGGCACGATGAGCCTCAAGGCCGGCACGCCGGTCCAGATCGTCCTCAAGGGGGCGACATCCGCCTCGGATGTGGCGTTGCCGGTGATCTCGGCGTTCGGCAACTACCAGGTCACCAGCGGCAGCGGCGGCTACGCTTTGACGCCGTACGGCGTCGTCGACGCCGGCGTCATCAAACTCAAGGATCTCCCGGTCACGCCGGCGACGTCGAGCACCGGCGTGAACTGGTACCAGATCGAGGTCGGATCGGGGGCAGCCCGGAAGACCTTCAATCTCTATGAAACGGTCGACACTTCCGGAAACATCTGGAATCCCGGCTACGCGGGTGGCGTTTCGAGCGCCATATCGGTCGACGGCCTCGCCACCATCACGGGCACGGGCCCGGGGCAATTCATCACGTCTGACTTCGGCATGACGATCAATTTCCAGAACGGCGGCAACAATACCCTCGATCCGTCCCTGATGGCGCAAGGCTCCGGCACGGACACGCCGTCGGCACCCCTCGTGGGCCTGAGGCCGGGCTACACCTCCGCCTCCGGAGCCCCCTTCCTCGAGACGTATGAGGCCTGGAATGCCGGGCCGTCGATGACGGTCTACAACGGCGGACTCGTCTTCGGCTGGACGGGTGCCGACAGTACGGCGGTTCAGCAGCAGACGGCCCTCACAAACTTCTACGTCCAAAACTATACCAACAGGATCAATGGCGGCGACGTCGCGCGGCTCGTCTTCAGCGCAGCCAGTGGCTCCACCTTGCCCGCATCGGGCCTGTCGAGCAGCGGCACGGGCGGCGGCACCATCTATTTTACGACGGCAACGGCGGACACCGACGGCATCTGGGCGACGGGAACGCCGATCCAGTTCGCCAACGGCACCTACACCGTCCAGATGCAGGAGTTCCTGCCGACCGACACGGCCTTCGCCAACCCGCTGAACGGTGCCAGCGTCGTGCAGAGCTTTACCGTGCAGCAGGGCGCGATCATCAGCAGCGGCGCGAGTGCCGGCTCGAGCGTTACCATCGGCCCGACGCAGTCCAGCGCCGGCCTCACCGTCGGCACCGGCGGCACGGTGATTGTCCTGGGTGGCACGGCGAGTGCCACGATGGTGAGCGCCGGTGGCGTGATGTCCGCGGCCGTCGGCAGTAGCGATATCGGATCGATCATCCTGGGCACGCACTATGTGTCGTCCGGCGCGGCGGCCAGCAACACGACGGTCGCCAGCGGCGGACATGACTATGTCTACGGCACGACTTCCGCCGCCTCGGTAAACGTCGGCGGCGCCCAGGTTGTATGTCTTCTCAGCAATCCTACCGCAATTGGCACGACGCTCAACTCGGGGGCGCATCAGCATATAAAGAGCCAGGGTTCGGCCGTGAACGCCGTCGTGCTGGGTGGTGGGGTCCAGGTCGCCGATTCCGGCGGGGTCACCACGAATACCGCGCTGTATTCCGGCGGCCTCCTGCACATATCTTCCGGCGGCACCGCCAGCGGCTCGGTGGTGTCCGGTGGCGACATCCACGTCTTTGCCGGCGGCGTGGAATCTGCTGCACAGTTCCTGGGCAGCGGGGGCCGGGAATTTGTCTACGCCGGAGGCGTTGTGTCGGGAGCGACGCTGCTGGTCGGCAACAATCTCTATGTCTACTCGGGCGGCATCGGGGGGGGCACGATACAGGGCGGCGCCTATCAATATGTCTATTCGGGCGGCCTCGCGAGTAGTTCTACACTCGTGAACAACGGTCGTATGTACGTCTATGCCGGCGGCTCCTCGACCAGTGCCACGGTTCAGGGTGGAGGCATCGAAAACGTCGGGGGAAGCGGGGCGATTGCAATAAGTGCGACGGTGCAGAGTGGCAGCTACGAACACATCCATGGCGGTGCCAGCGCGGTGAGTGCCAATCTGCAGACCAGCGGCTACCAGTGGGTCTGGCATTCGGGCACGACGGCGACCAACACGTCGGTTGGGAGCGGCGCGTCCCAGAACGTCTATCTCGGCGCCAGTGCCTCGGGCACGACGATCGGGTCGGGTGGCTGGCAGCTTGTCTGGGATGCGGGCACGACGGCATCGGGCACGAATGTCCAGAGCGGCGGCCAGATGCAAGTCTACAATAGCGGCTTCGCCACCGGCGTCACCATCTTCGGCGGTACGGAGGTGGTCTATGCCGCCGGCATCACCAGCGGTACCACGGTCAATGGCGGCGCCGAGTATGTCAATGCGGGAGGCACAGCCACCGGCACGACCGTAAACAGCGGCGGGTTCCAGTACAACTTCGGCGCCGCGATCGGCACGACGCTCTCTGCCGGTGGCGTGGGATATGCCTTCTCGGGCGGCATCATGACATCTGCCCAGATCTCAGCCGGTGGCGTGGGACATGCTTGGAGCGGCACCATGACGTCTGCCCAGGTCGGCAGTGGCGGCAAACTCCACATCGTCACGAGCGGCGTGGCGAGCGGCACCATGATCAACAATGGCGGCGTAGAGTATGTCTGGGCCGGCGGAACGGACAGCGGCACCACGGTCGGTTCGGGTGGCCTGCAGGTCCTGCTACAGACCGGCAGCCTGGCCACGGGCACCACGGTTGTCGCCGGCGGTTCGGCCCAAGTGTCTTCCGGCAGCGTGGCGAGCGGAATCACCGTGAGCGGTACCGGCCAAGCCTATGTGTTTTCGGGCGGCACGGTGAAGGACGCCACCTTGAACGGCGGCTTCCTGGAAATCCTCAGTGGCGGCGGGGCGAGCGGAAGTACCGTTACCTTCGGCATTTCGGGTGGCACCGTGAAGCTCGACGATTCGGTCGACCTCACCAGCGGCGGCGGCGGCATCAGCATCTCGGGTCTCACGTCGGGGGCGGGTGCGATCGACTTCGGCGACATCGGCTACACCGCCGGGGTAACGTCGCACGGGTGGGTGCAGTCTGGAACCAGCGGCACATTGACCTTGACCAGCGGTGCGCTCCACGCGTCGATTGTGCTGTTCGGAAACTACTTCGCCAGCAGCTTCAATCTGGCGACCGACGGTGCGGCGGGCACACTCGTCACCGAGCCGGCGACCGGCGGCAGCTCCCAGAACCTGCTCACCCCGCCGCACGGCTGAGCGTTCGCTTGTAGTCTGAGAGTTGTAAGGTAGACTGTTGCCATACCGATCGGCCGAGGCGCCTTGCCCTGGGTCCTGCGCTGCCGACGCGCAGGGGGAGGAGCCGGCCATGATCGAGCCTTATACCGCGGTGGGGCTGATCCCCACCTTCTGGGGCATTCGCCGGCGCGAGGATATCGCCAAGAACCTGGAACATCTGGAAAGCCTCACCCATGCGGCCTACTGGCTGTCGAACCTCGACATTCCGGTTCGCCTGATCGCCGTCCCCGAGGGCGCGCTGCAGGGCTTCAACGACGAGGTCCTCGATATCGATCATGTCGACTTCGCCAAAACCTGCGCGATCGACATTCCCGGTCCGGAGACGGATCGCCTGGGCCAGCTCGCGCGCAAGTGGGGCGTCTACATTATGGCCCAGGCCAAGGCGCGCCACGAGGATTGGCCCGACCGGTTCTTCAACGTCGGGTTCGTCATAGATCCGGGCGGCGACGTCATCCTGAAGCACTACAAGCTGTCGGCGCTGCTGCCGTGCGAGCGCTCGGTTTCGCCGCACGACGTGTTCGACTGGTGGGTGGCGAAGTACGGCCGCACGCTGCAGGCCTTCTGGCCGGTGGTCGACACCGCCATCGGCCGGCTCGGCATCATGATGGCGATGGAGGGCAGCTATCCCGAGAATGGCCGCGGCCTGGCGCTGAACGGTGCCGAGGTGGTCTATCGTGCCTCGCTGCCCGCGCCCTTCACCGAGAACGACTTCTTCGAGATCACCAACCGGGCGCGCGCGCTCGAAAACAACTTCTACGTCGTGGCGCCCAACATCGGCGGCTACCATCTCTTCCCCGACAGCGAGACGCCGGTCGACGCTGGCGGCGGCCAGTCGATGATCGTCGACTATCGCGGCGCGCTCGTCGGCAAGCAGCGCGACACCAACGGCTCGACCTTCGTCGCCGGGCCGATCAACATCGAGGCGCTGCGCCACCACCGGCAGAGCTCGCAGGTCACGAACTGGACCAAGGACATCCGCACCGAGCTGGCGCAGATCATCTACGAGCAGCCGATCTATCCGAAGAACCTCTACGCCGACAAAATTCCCGGCAAGCACGCCGACTACAAACGCGATGTGATCGACCGGCAGGTCCGGCTGATGCAGGAGCGCGACATCTGGAAGGCGCCGTCGAAAGGGTGAGGGCGGCGATGTGCTGGTAGTGCCAGCAGCCCGGCGGAATCCGCATGGCTGGATTGAAATAGGATAGTTGCAGGTTTGACCGGAATTGCCCTATAAATCCGCTATCGTCGCACGAGGCCTGTCTAAAAGGCTGAGCCGCCCGTTCACTTGCCCGGGACGGCTCC
>JAUXST010000434.1 GCA_030679805.1 Reyranella sp.
GCACCGCTCGCCGTCTGGCGCGCCCGCGCCGAGGCCAAGGGCTGGCAGACGGTCGAAAGCCTCTGCGCCTTCGCCATGCCGGCCGGCCGGACCGTGAAGAAGGTCTACGAGGCCTTCCGCGACGAGATCGTGGCCGATCTCAGGGCCGCGATGCCGGTCGACGCCGTGTTCCTGTCCATGCACGGCGCCATGGTGGCCGAGGGCTACGACGATTGCGAAAGCGACCTGCTGGCCCATGTCCGCAAAGTCGTGGGTCCGGACGTGCCCGTCGGCGTCGAACTCGACCTCCATTGCAACATCGGCGAGGGCACGATGCGCGACGCCACCGCGCTGGTGCTGTTCAAGGAATATCCGCACGTCGACGTGTCGGACCGCGCCGACGACCTGTTCAACGTCATGGAAGGCGCCATCGAAGGTCGTACGAAGCCGGTGATGGCGGCATGGGACTGCCGCATGATCGGCGTGTTCCACACCACGCGTCAGCCGATGCGCGGCTTCGTCGACAAGCTCCAGTCGATGGAAGGCAAGGACGGCGTGCTCTCGCTCTCCGTCGCCCACGGCTTCCCGTGGTCCGACATCGAGGAGATGAGCAGCAAAGTCATCGCCATCACCGACGGCGACCAGCCCAAGGCCCTGAAACTCGCCAAGGAACTCGGCCAGGAATTCTTCGCCATGCGGGCGGCGACCCAGCCGCCCTATGTCACGCTGGACGCCGCCATGGCGCGCGTTTCCTCGCACAACCTGCCCAAGCCCATGGTGCTGGCCGACGTGTCGGACAATGCCGGCGGCGGCGCCGCTTCCGATTCGACCTTCATCCTGAAGGCGCTGCTCGACGGCAAGGTGAAGGACGCGGCCATCGCCATGTTCTGGGATCCCGGCGCCGTGAAGCTCGCCTTCGAGGTCGGCGAAGGGGCCGAACTCGACATCCGCCTCGGCGGCAAGCTCGGCCCGCAGTCCGGCCAGCCGGTCGATGCCCGCGCCAAAGTGCTGAAGCTCGAGAAGGACGTCTTCATCCAGTTCGGCGGCGCGCGCAAAGGCACCAGCCCGATCGGCGACGCGGCGGCGCTGCAGATCGAGGGCGTGACGGTGATCGTCAACACCAAGCGCGGGCAGTGCCACAGCCTCGACTGCTTCACCAAGCTCGGCATCGATCCCTCGACCAAGAAGGTGGTGGTGGTGAAATCGATGCAGCATTTCCATGCCGCCTATGCGCCGATCGCCAGCGAAGTGGTCTATGTCGCGGCACCGGGCGCGCTGGTGCCTGACTGGTCACTGCTGCCCTACACCAAGGTCGACAAGGCGCAGTGGCCGTTCGTGGCCGATCCGCATGCCGGATGAACAGGTTCGTCCTTTCCGGTGCGCTTGCGCTTGCGATGGCATCGAACGCTGTGCTCGCGCAGTCGTCGCCGAATGGCGTCAGGACGCTCGATCCTCCCGGCGCCATCAAGGCGGAGGGGACCTGGAGTCTGGGCGTCCGGGCCGGCGACTTCATCTTCGTCGCCGGCATGCAGGGCGTCGACGCCGCGACCAACAAACTGGTGGCGGATCCCGAGGGCCGCATCCGCCAGGCCTTCCTCAACATCAGGCTGATCGCCCGATCGGAGGGCGCCAGTCTGCAGGACTGCGTGCGGCTCACGATTTATGTGAGCGACCTCGACCAGGTCGCCGCCCTGGTCGACAAGGTGCAGGCCGAACTCTGGGGCAAACCGCCCTATCCGCCGCGTACGATGGTCGAGGTCCGGCGCCTGTTCGACGACGACATCGTCGAGATCGACAGCGTCTTCTATGCACCTCCGAAAAAGTGAGCAAAACCGCGATATTTCAGGGCGTTTACAGCGGCGGGGCTGATTGGTATGTTCCGCCGCGTCGCGGCCCGGGACGGCCATTTTGTCGTTTAAAATCAACGACTTAGCGTGATCCCGCCTCGGCGCGAGGGGCGCGATCCATGAAGATTCTCACCGGCAACAGCAACCGACCGCTGGCGGAAGCCATTTCCGCCAAGCTGGCGCTGCCGCTGGTCAGGGCCAATATCCGACGCTTCTCGGACAACGAGATCTTCGTCGAGATTCTAGAAAACGTGCGCGGCGAGGACATGTTCGTCCTCCAGTCGACGAGTTCTCCGGCCAACGACCATCTGATGGAGCTGCTGATCACCATCGATGCGCTGCGCCGCAGCTCGGCGCGACGCATCACCGCGGTGATGCCCTACTTCGGCTACGCCCGACAGGACCGCAAGACCGGCTCGCGGACGCCGATCTCGGCCAAGCTGGTCGCCAACCTCCTGACCAACGCTGGCGCCAACCGCGTGCTGACCCTCGACCTGCACGCAGCACAAATCCAGGGCTTCTTCGATATCCCCGTCGACAACCTCTATGCCGGCCCGGTGTTCAGCAAGGACATCAAGGAAACGCTGCCCAACCGCAACCTCACCGTGGTATCGCCCGACGTCGGCGGCGTGGTGCGCGCGCGCGCCATCGCCAAGCGCATCGACGCCGACCTCGCCATCATCGACAAGCGCCGCGAGGCAGCGGGAGTCAGCGAAGTGATGAACGTGATTGGCGACGTGAAGGGGAGCGACTGCATCCTGATCGACGACATCGTCGACTCGGCCGGCACGCTGTGCAATGCAGCGGTCGCCCTGATGGACCAGGGCGCCAAGTCGGTGTCGGCCTACGTCACGCACGGCGTGCTGTCGGGCGGTGCCGTCGCCCGCGTAGCGGCCTCGCCGATGGAGAAGCTGGTCATCACCGATTCGATCCAGCCCACCGAGGCGGTACGGATTTCGCCCAACGTCCGGCCCCTCAGCATCGCCACGCTGATGGCCGAGGCGATGAAGCGCATTTCCGACGAGACGTCGGTATCGAGTTTGTTCGACTGAAGGCTTATTGAACCGCGGAGTTTTGGAGATCCGGCGATCGGCACCCCTGGAGGCCGCGCCGCGAGTGAGAGAGAGCAAAAGCAAACCCAAGGAGAAGTGAGATGTCAGAGACGACCAAAGTCGTCGCGAAGATGCGGGATCGGGCCGGCAAAGGGGGCGCCCGTTCCAGCCGTCGCGAGGGACTGATTCCCGCCGTGATCTACGGCGACAAGCAACCCCCGGTCATGATCGCGGTCGAGCCGAAATCGATCGAGCGCGAGCTGCACAAGGAAGGTTACTTCAACCACCGGCTTCAGATCGATGTCGAAGGCACGGACTACGCCGTCCTGCCGCGCGACGTGCAGATCGACCCGGTGACGGACAAGCCCCTCCATCTCGACTTCCTGCGCATCGGGCCTGAATCGATCATCACCGTGCAGGTGCCGGTCCACTTCAGGAACGAAGCGGCGGCACCCGGCATCAAGCGTGGCGGCGTGCTCAACATCGTGCTGCACGAAATCACGGTGCGCACCAAGGCCGACAAGATTCCGGAATATTTCGAAGTCGATCTGACGGGCCTCGAAATCGGCCACTCGATCCATCTCTCGACGATCTCGGTTCCCGAGGGCGTGCGGGTGGTGAGCCGGGACAAGGATGCCACCGTGGCGTCGATTGCCGCCCCGACCGTGGTGCGCGAGCAGGCGGCGGCGGACGCGTCGGCTCCGGCAGCGGCCGAAGGTGCAGCTCCGGCAGCGGGTGCAGCACCCGCGGCGGGCGGTGCGGCTCCGGCGGCAGGCGCTGCGGCGCCGGCAGCGGGCGGCAAGGCCCCCGCGCCGGCGAAGAAGTAGTCGGCGGACAAGGGTTCGGCCGGTCCGATGCTTCTGCTTGTCGGGCTCGGCAACCCCGGGCCGCGCTACGCGGGGCACCGGCACAACGTTGGATTCATGGCGGTGGACGAGATCGTCCGCCGCCGTGTTTTCTCGCCGTGGCGCGCGCGGTTCAACGGCGAGGTGGCCGAAGGTCACCTGGGCGGCGAGCGCGTCATCATCCTGAAGCCCATGACCTTCATGAACGAGTCGGCCAAGGCCGTGGGCGAGGCGGTGCGGTTTCTCAAGGTCCCGCTCGACCGCATGGTCGTGTTCCACGACGAACTCGACATCGCGCCCGGCCGCGTGCGCATGAAGAAGGGCGGCGGCGCCGGCGGCCATAACGGGCTGCGCGACATCGACGCCCACGTCGGCAAGGACTATCGCCGGGTACGGATCGGCATCGGCCATCCCGGCCACAAGGATCTGGTGCTGCACTGGGTCCTGCGCGATTTCGAGCCGGACGAGCGCGATCCCAAGACCGGCTGGGTTCCGAAGCTGCTGTCGGCGCTGGCCGAGGAATCGGCGCTGCTGATCGAAGGCGGCGCCAAGGCGGACGAGAAATACATGAGCCGGGTGGCGCATCTCGCACCGCCTCCCGATCTCCCGACCAGACTGGACATCAGAGAGTAAGCGGTCAGAAAGCAGAAAATGGGTTTCAATTGCGGTATCGTCGGCCTGCCCAACGTCGGCAAGTCGACCCTGTTCAACGCGCTCACGGCCACGCAGGCGGCACAGGCGGCCAACTATCCGTTCTGCACCATCGAGCCCAACGTCGGCCGCGTTGCCGTGCCCGATCCGCGCCTCGACAGGCTGTCGGAGATCGCGGGTTCGGCCAAGATCATCCCGACCCAGCTCGAGTTCGTCGACATCGCCGGCCTCGTCAAAGGCGCCTCGAAGGGCGAGGGCCTAGGCAACCAGTTCCTCGCCAACATCCGCGAGGTCGACGCCATCGCCCACGTCCTGCGCTGCTTCGAGGACGGCGACGTGACCCATGTCCAGGGCAACGTCGATCCGGTGCGCGATGCCGAGATCGTCGAGACCGAGCTGATGCTGGCCGACCTTGACAGCCTGGAAAAGCGCCTGCCCAACCTCGAAAAGCGCGCCAAGGGCGGCGACAAGGATGCGGCGGCCGAAGCACCGGTGGTCAAGAAGGCACTGGACGCATTGCGCGAGGGCAAGCCTGCCCGCGATGCCGCGCTGACGGCCGACGAACTCCCGGTGTTCCGCGGGCTGCAGCTCATCACCGCCAAGCCGATGATGTACGTGCTGAACGTCGACGAAGGCTCGGCCGCCACCGGCAACGCCCACAGCACCAAGGCGGAAGCCTTCGCCAAGGGCCGCGGCATGCTGGCCGTGGTGATTTCCGCCGCCATCGAGGCCGAGGTGGCGCAGCTGCCGACCGAGGACCAGGGCGACTATCTTTCTTCACTCGGCCTCAAGGAGACGGGCCTCGCCCGCGTCGTGCGCGCGGGCTACCAGCTTCTCGATCTCGTGACCTTCTTCACGGTCGGGCCGAAGGAGGCGCGGGCCTGGACGGTGCGCCGCGAAGCCACGGCACCTGCCGCTGCCGGCGTCATCCACACCGACTTCGAGAAGGGCTTTATCCGCGCCGAGACCATCGCCTACGACGACTACGTGACCCTGAAGGGCGAGGCGGGCGCCCGCGATGCCGGCAAGCTGCGCCTCGAGGGCAAGGACTACACCGTCAAGGACGGCGACGTCTTCCACTTCCGCTTCAATGTTTGACCGCTAGGACCCTATCGGCCCGCCGCCCCTCTTGGTGATGGCGATGACGGCGGGCCTGGGCGGCATGCCGTCCTTGAAGTCGGGCCAACGCGTCGACGGCTTCTCGAAGGTCGAGCCGGCATCCTCGCCCGGATGCTGAATGGCAAGGAACACCGTGCTGTCGTCGGGCGTCAGGATCGGGCCGCAGACCTCCGCGCCGGTCGGCGCCTGGAAGAAGCACCGCGTCAGGCCGCGGCCGAAACCCGCGGTGTCGGCGCCATAGAGACCGTCGGCGATGCCGGCCGCCGTCGGCGCGCCGTCGGTGGCGATCCAGATGCGGCCCTTGCTGTCGAAGGCGCAATTGTCGACGCAGGACAGCCAGCCGTTCTCCGTTGTCGCCCGATGATAGCGCGCGCCGGCATCGATGCCGGGCTTGCCACCGACGACGAAGATCGCCCAGGTGCCCTCGGTCGACCCATGCTCGCCATCCTTGGGGGTGATCTCGATGACGTGACCGTGGGCATTGCGGGCCATCGGATTGGCCCGGTTCACCTGCTGCTCGGTGCGCCGCGTATTGTTGGTGAGCATGACGTAGACTCGTCCGTTGACCGGATTGGTCTCGATGTCCTCAGGACGATCCATTGGCGTGGCCTTCAGCAGATCGGCGGCCACACGGGTATAGATCAGGATGTCGGCCTGGCTTGCGAAACCATTCTCCGCCGTCAACGGGCCCTGGCCATGGACCAGCGGCAACCACTCGACCTTGCCGTCATCGGCGAAGCGGGCGACGTAAAGCGTGCCCTCGTCCAGCAGGTTCTTGTTTGCCGCCCGGGCGTTCTGGCTCCAAGGCTTGGCCGTGACGAACTTGTAGACATAGTCGAACCGCTCGTCGTCGCCGCTGTAGAACACCACCCGGCCGTCCTTGGCGAGGGCGTAGGTGCAGCCCTCGTGCTTGAAGCGGCCGAGCGCGGTGCGCTTGATCGGCGCGGCCGAAGGATCGTACGGATCGATCTCGACGATCCAACCGAAGCGATTGGGTTCGTTCGGTTCCTTCTCGACGTTGAAGCGATCGAAATGCTGGGCCCAGGCGTACCAGGTGGCCTTCGAGATGCCGTAGCGCTTGTAGGCCTTGGCATCGGGCATCTTCTCGGCATCGCCGCCGAAATAGCCGTTGAAATTCTCTTCCGCGGTCAGCCACGTACCCCAGGGTGTGCTGCCTCCGGCACAGTTGTTCAGCATGCCCAGCACCTTGGCGCCGGTCGGGTCGGTGGACGTCTTGAGTTTGTCGTGGCCTGCAGCCGGCCCGGAGACCTCCATCGGCGTGGTGCCGGTAATGCGCCGGCCGTATTTGCTGTCCGGCACGACCTTCCACATGCCGCCTTCGCGGGCGATCTCGATCACCGCGCCGCCGTGCGCCGACATCTCGACCTCGACCTGCGCCTTGCTGGCTTTCGTGCGGGATGCCCGCCCTTCGCCCATGCCGGCGAACATGAGATTGGTGTTCGTGTATTCGTGATTGACCACCATGAGGAAGCGGTCGTTCGCCGTGCTGCCGGCCGGCAAGGGATGCAAGCCGATGAAGTCGCAGTTATAGCCGAACTGCTTTTCCTGGGCGGCGGCTGTCAGGTTGGCGGGATCGAAGGCCGGTGCGCCGGCCACGACCGGATCGCCCCAGCGAATCACAACCTGCGTCTCGTAGCCTTCGGGGATGTGGTGGGTCTTGTCGAGCCCGTGGGCAACCTCCTTGAAGGTGAGCGACGACGGGCCGGTCTCCTGGGCCAGCGCCGTGCTGCCCAGCAGTTCATGGCTCAGGGCGGCAGCGGCGCCGGCTCCGAACAGGCCGCGCAAAGCACCGCGCCGGCCAAGCCGTCGCTCGATCAAGTCGCCGATCGAGGGTTCGTTACTGGGGTTCGAACCGACGTCTTCCGAATCGACGGCACCGTTCTCGTAGTTGCCCATCCCGATCTCCTTGATGTTTGAGACTGCGGTACTCCCAGCCTGCGATATCAACGCTGCAACTCTGTGTCACTTTCGTTTCAGTCCCATCCACAGGGCGCGTCAGCAAACCGTAGCGCGCCTGCTGTAGCTCCCGCGTGCAGTCATCCGAGGGAGACGATCATACGCACCTATCCATTCCTTGCCACCACCGCGGTCCTTGTTCTCGCGACGCATGCGGCGGCGCAGACAAAATACCCGGCGGTTCTCGAAGGCCATGCCATTCTTGCCGGCCATGACCCTGGTCCCGGCCCCGTCGGATGCGCCCCAGGAATTGCAGTTCTCCGGCCGCTACGCCGGTCGGCCGGGCCTGCGCATCGACCAGGTCGAGAGCGTGCCGGCGATGTCGGCCTTGTCCGACAAGGCGGCCCCGCGGCCCACCGGCATCAGCTTCCCGCTGAAGGGCCAGCCGGTGCAGGGCCTGTCCGGCATCAAGAACCTCAGGGACGGCACGTTCCTGACGCTGACCGACAACGGCTTCGGCAACAAGGCCAACTCCCCCGACGCGCTGCTGATGTTCCATATCCTGAAGCCCGACTGGAAGAGCGGCGCGGTCGAACGCGTCTCGACCGCCTTCCTGCACGATCCCGACCGCAAGGTGCCGTTCCGCGTCGTCAACGAGTACACGCCCAGGCGCTACCTGACCGGCGCCGACTTCGACATCGAATCGATCCAGCCGATCGGCGACAGCCTGTGGTTCGGCGATGAGTTCGGCCCCTCCCTGATCAAGACCGACCGCGCCGGCAAGGTGCTGCAGATCGTCGAAGCCAAGCTGGACGGCAAACCGCTGCGCTCGCCCGATCACTACGCCATAGGCCTGCCGGGCGCGCCCGGCACCGTGAAGTTCGAGATCCGGCGCAGCAAGGGTTTCGAGGGCATGGCGGCCTCGCCCGACGGCAAGTTCCTCTACCCGCTGCTCGAGGGCGCGCTGTGGTCGGAAGCGGCCAACGGCGTCGAAACCAAGGACGGCAAGGCTTTCCTTCGCATTCTCGAGTTCGACACCGCGAAGGGCGAGTACACCGGCAAGAGCTACAAATACACCCTCGCGGCGCCGGCCAATTCGATCGGCGACTTCAACCTGATCGACGCCACCAGCGGCCTCATCATCGAGCGCGACGACACCGAAGGCGACCTGGCCCAGGCCTGCCTCGAAGGCGCGCCGAAGCCCGACTGCTTCAACGTGCCGGCCAAGTTCAAGCGCCTCTACAAGGTCGATCTCGGCCAGGCCGACGCCGACGGCTTCGTGAAGAAGGTAGGTTACATCGACCTGATGGACATCGACGATCCGCAGAAGCTCGCGCGCCAGGGCGGCAAGAACGGCAAGCTCACCTTCCCGTTCTTCACCATCGAGAACGTCGACATCATCGACGCCGACCGCATCATCGTCGGCAACGACAACAACCTGCCGTTCTCGTCGGGCCGGACGCTCGGCAAGGCCGACGACAATGAGTTGATTCTCCTGAAGGTCACCGACCTCCTGAAGGCGAAGTAGCCTTCGCCGGATCGCCTAGGGCAGCACGCGCTTCATCCAGCGTGCAGTGCCCTGCGAGTCCTGGCTGTCGGATGCTTCGAGCTTGGCGATCACGCGTTCGCGGTCGGCCATTTCGCGGTTCTGGCTGAGCTTGATCTTGGTTTCGATGCGTGAGAGCGGCATGCGAAACACGGTGATGCCCCGCGTCTGGGCCTCGGCGTTGCCGGCGGGCAGCCGGTCGAGCCCCCAGCCCTCGGGGCCCGCGACCTCGTATTCGCGGGCGAGCGTCGCCAGCACGTCAAGCGCGCCCTTCGTGTCCTCGATGATCTGCGGCCGGCCATAGGCGTGCACCGTCACGTAGTTCCAGGTCGGCACCTTGACGCCGGGCGTGTACCAGGTCGGCGAAACGTAGGCGTGCGGTCCCCAGAACAGGGCCAGCGATTCCGCAGGGCGCGCGAACAGCTTCCCGTGCGGGTTGGCCCGCGCCACATGGCCGATCAGCGAGCCGTGCGGCCCGCCCGCCTCCTGCCACAGCAGCGAAAGATGCGTAGTGAACGGTGCGCCATCCTCGGCCGTCGTGGTCAGCAGCGCCCAGCTATGGGCCCGCATGATTTCGCGGCCCATGGCCTCGTCGCCCTCGAAGTGCTTCGGCAAATACATCGTTGATCCAGTGGGTTGAACGCCGCTGCATTACCATGTCCAATACCCTGAACAGAGGGAGTTATTCTCATGGGTGAAGCTATCCGTCTTAGGTCTGCCGCCGGCGAGATCGGCGCCTACTTGGCCACGCCGAAGGGTACGCCCAAGGGTGGCATCGTGGTGGTCATGGAGATTTTCGGGACCAATCATCACATCAAGGCCGTGACCGACAAGCTGGCGCAGGATGGCTATCTGGCGCTGGCACCATGCTTCTTCGACCACATCAAGCCCGGCATCGAGCTGGGCTACACGCCCGACACCATCGCCGAGGGCCGCAAGTACGTGACCGAACTCGGCCTCGACAAGCCGGTGCAGGACGTCGACGCCGCCATTGCCGAACTCAAGAAGCGCGGCTGCAAGAAAGTGGCCGTCACCGGCTTCTGCTGGGGCGGCACCATCACCTGGCTGTCGGCGACCCGGCTGAAGCCCGATGCGGCAATCGGCTACTACGGCGGTGGCATCCATGGCGCCAAAGCCGAGAAGCCCACCGTGCCGACGATGCTGCATTTCGGCGACAAGGACATGCACATCCCGATGACGCATGTGAACGAACTCCGCCAGCTCCATCCCGGCGTCACCATCTACGACTATCCGGCCGATCATGGCTTCCATTGCGACGAGCGCGGCAGCTACGACGGCCTCGCCGCCGCACAGGCCTATGCCCGCACCCTGGAATTCATGGCCAAGCACATTGGCTAACCTTGTCGTCCTGAGCGTAGCGAAGGACCTCACCGAACGATCAGACAAGGACCTATGAGGCGAGCGCGAGATCCTTCGCTTCGCTCAGGATGACATGAAGAAGCGCCCAGCAAGAAAGCCTTTCACCCCCACAGCGCGCGGCCCCCTGAATGGGGTCCGCGTCGTCGACCTGTCGCGGCTGGTCGCGGGCAACGTGCTCACGCTCCAGCTTGCCGACTTCGGCGCCGAGGTGATCAAGATCGAGCCGCCCGAGGGCGACACCTTGCGCTCGTGGAAGGTGAAGGGCGTCGAGACGGCGTGGAAGGTCTATAGCCGCAACAAGAAGAGCGTGGCGCTCGACCTGCGCGCCGACGTCGGCCGCGCCATCGTGCGCGAGCTCGCCAAATCGGCCGCGATCCTTGTCGAAAGCTTCAGGCCGGGCGTGCTGGAGGACATGGGCCTCTCGCCCGCCGAGCTGCACGAGATCAATCCCAGGCTGGTGATCGTGCGCATCTCGGGCTGGGGGCAGGACGGCCGCTACCGTCACAAGCCGGGCTTCGGCACCCTGATCGAAGGTTATAGCGGCTTCGCCTCCATGAACGGCTTCGAGGACCGCGAACCGGTGCTGCCGCCGATGTATCTCGCCGACGCCATGGCCGCCCTCTACGGCTATGGCGCCGTCATGGTGGCGCTGCGCGAAGTCGAAGTGAACGGCGGCAAGGGCCAGACGCTCGACCTGCCGCTGTTCGACCCGCTGTTCTCGGTGCTGGGACCCCAGGCCGCCAACCACAAGCTTACCGGCGACGTGAAGGTGCGGAGCGGCAGCCGCTCGACCAATGCCGCCCCGCGCAACGTCTACCAGACCCGCGACGGCCATTGGGTCTGCCTGTCGGCCTCGACCCAGGGCATGGCCGAGCGCGTGCTGGTCAAGATCGGCCGGCCGGAACTCGTGAAGGACCCACGCTTCGCCACCAACATCGAGCGCGTGAAGAACGGCCTCGAGCTGGACGGGATTATCGGCGGCTTCATCGCCGCGCGCGATCTCGACGAGAACCTGCGCTATTTCGACGAGGCCGGCGTCACCATCGGCCCGGTCTACGACATCGCCCAGATCGTGCGGGACGACTATGTGCTGGAGCGCGAGGCGCTGATCGAAATTCCCGACGAGGACATGGGCGAGCTGCCGACCCATCCCGTCGTGCCGCGCCTGTCCGGCACGCCGGGTGCCCTCAAGAGCGCAGCACCCAGGGTCGGTGAACACAATGAAGCGCTGCTGAAGCCGCTGCTGGGCGAGGATGAATACGCCAAGCTGTGCGCATCAGGCGCCATTTCGCAGGGAAAGAACGGGGGAAAGAAGAAGTGATCAACCGCCCTCCTCCCCCGGTCTGGCGCTCGGCCCTCTACGTGCCGGGCAATGTGCCCAAGTTCATCGACAAGGCGCACGAGCGCGGCGCCGACTGCCTGCTGGTCGACCTCGAGGACAGCGTCCAGCCGGCGCAGAAACCCGAAGCGCGCGCCATGCTGCCCGAGACGATGAAGAAGGTGGCGCAGGGCGGCGCCGATGTTGCCGTGCGCATCAACCGGCCGCTGCGGCTTGCGATCCCCGATATCGAGGCGGCGGTGCGGCCGGGCCTCTCGGCGCTGTTCATTACCAAGACCGAGGGCGTCCAGCATCTGCGCCTGCTCGACGAGATGGTGACCGAGCTGGAGCGCGAGCGCGGCATGCCGGTGGGCAGCGTGGGTTTCGGCGCCATGATCGAGCACCCGCGCGCGCTCACCCAGATCCACGACATCGCCGAGCATGGCCCGAGGGTCGTCGCCATGATGCTGGGCGGCGAGGACTTCGCGCTCGAGACCGGTTCTATCCCGAGCGACGAATCGCTCGAACTGCCCAAGCGCATGGTGGCCTTTGCGGCACAAGCGCATGGCGTCGCGATGATGGGAATCCTGGGAACGGTGGCCGACTACTCCGACCCCGCCGCCTACAAGAAGAGCGCCGAACGCGCGCGCCGCTTCGGCTTCTCCGGCGGCACCTGCATCCATCCCGGCCTCGTGCAGGCGCTGAACGAAGCCTTTACGCCGATCGCCGACGAGGTCGCCTACGCCCGCAAGCTGATCGCGGCCGACGAAAAAGCCGCGGCCGAGGGCCGCGGCTCGTTTTCGGTGGATGGCAAGATGATCGACATCCCGGTGATCGACCGCGCCCGCCGGCTCATTGCCCGGCACGAGGCGATCGAGAAGCGACTGAAGCGCTAAACCCTGTCGTCAAAGCTTGTCGTCCTGAGCGAAGCGAAGGACCTCGCCGAACGACCAGACACGGGCAGCTAGCATCGAGCACGTAGCGAACGTGAGATCCTTCGCTACGCTCAGGATAACAATCTCCCCAGCAACTCAGTGCTTGTCGGCCCACACCTGGCGCTTCACGGCATACATCAGGCCGGCCAGCGCCAGAAGGAACAGGATGACGCGAACGCCGGTGCGCTTGCGGTCCTCCATCCACGGCTCCGATGCCCAGGCGAGGAACTCGGTGACGTCCGAGGCCTCCTGGCCGGTCGTGGCCTTGGTGCCGTCGGCGTAGGTCACCTTGTCGTCGGCGAGCGGCGGTGCCATGGCGATCTTGTGGCCGGGGAAGTAGGTGTTGAAGTTGTCGTCCTTGCCGACCGAGAATTCCTTGATCTGCGCCGGCGTCAGTTTGTCGAACGGCACGTAGCCGGTCAGGATCGCATAGATGTAGTCCGCGCCGCCTTCGCGCGCCTTGACGATGACGCTGAGGTCGGGCGGTGCCTTGCCGTTGTTGGCGGCAGCCGCGGCGGCCTCGTTGGGGAACGGCTTCCTGAAGCGGTCCGACAGACGCGCCGGCCGCTCGATCGGCTGGCCGTCGTCGTTGAGGTCGGGCACGACGATGTCCTTGATCAGGCCCTTCACCTGATCGTCGGTGAGCCCCAGCTCCATCAGGTTGCGATAGGCCAGCAGCGACAGCGAATGGCAGGCCGAGCAGACCTCAGCGTAGACCTGGTAGCCGCGCTGGGCGGCAGCGCGGTCGTAGGTGCCGAACGGCCCCTGGAAATGCCAATGCTGGTGCTTCGGATGCGCCTCGGTATCGGCCGCGTTGGCGCCAAAGCCGGTGACAATGGCACCGGCACCGGCGACGAGGGCAGCAAGCGCAATCGCGCCGGAAACGATCAGTCTACGCATGGCGCTTACCCTGCCTTCTTCTTGAGCACTGCGTCGGCGATGCTGGGCGGCATCGGCAGCGGCCGTTCGATCTTGCCCAGGATCGGCAGCAGGATGAGGAAGTGGAAGAAGTAGTAGAGCGTGGCGACCTGCGACAGCGGGATCCAGAAGCCGGCCGGCGGATTGGCGCCGCAGAAGCCCAGCACCACGACATCGACCACGAGGACCAGCATGAACCACTTGTAGATCGGGCGGAACGTCGAGGAGCGCACACGCGAGGTGTCGAGCCAGGGCAGCACGAACAGCACGGCGATGGCGCCGAACATCGCGATCACGCCACCCAACTTGTCCGGCACCGCGCGCAAGATCGCGTAGAACGGCAGGAAGTACCATTCCGGCACGATGTGCGTTGGCGTCACCAGGGGATCGGCCGGAATGTAGTTCGCTGCATCACCCAGCATGTCGGGGCCGAAGAACACGACGAGCGAATACACGATCAGGAAGACGACGACGCCGAAACCGTCCTTCATCGTGTAGTAGGGATGGAACGGCACGGTGTCCTGCGGACCCTTGGGGTCGATGCCGGTCGGGTTGTTCGAACCGTGGACGTGCAGCGCCACGACATGGAGAG
>JAUXST010000443.1 GCA_030679805.1 Reyranella sp.
CGCGAAGGTCGTGCTGTTGGCGGAAGCCGAGGTGGCAGCAGTGGCTGCCGGTGCTGCGGCGGGCGCGACGCCCGCCGCCATGCGCGCCACGCGCGAGGCTTCGGGATGGAACACCGATGAGCCCATGCCGATCAGGGCCGCGGCGAGCAGGATCAGCGGATAGGTGTTCGCCTGGGACATTAGCAGCAGGCCGACCAGGGTGAAGCCCATGCCAACCATCAGGGAATAGGGCTGGGGATGCTTGTCGGTGTACATACCGACGACCGGCTGCAGCATTGACGCAGTGCACTGGAAGGCAAGCGTGATCAGGCCGACCTGCCCGAAACTCAGAGCGTATGAATCTTTTAGGATCGGATACAGCGCCGGCACCAGCGACTGCATCATGTCGTTCAGCAGATGGCAGAAGCTGAGCGAGAGGATGACCGCGAAGGTCGTGCTGTTGGCGGAAGCCGAGGTGGCAGCAGTGGCTGCCGGTGCTGCGGCGGGCGCGACGCCCGCCGCCATGGTGTTGTCGCTCATCTTGCCATGATAGTCGCCGTGCTGGATCGGAGCCACCGCACCCCGGCAGGCCTGCGTTGCAGCGGGGAACGCCCTTCATCGCCGGGCGTTACTGCCTCGATCAGTATGGTTATTGAACCCGAGACCCATCCCCCCGCGACCCGGACCGACGTGCCGGCACGCCTCGACCGCCTGCCGTGGAGCGCCTTCCATCGTCTCGTCGTGACAGCACTCGGCATCACCTGGATCCTGGATGGCCTTGAGGTGACGCTCGCGGGCTCGGTGGCCGCTGCCCTGCAGACCAGCCCGCGCCTCCATCTCACCGCCGAGCAGGTCGGTCTCACCGGCAGCGCCTATCTCGCCGGCGCCGTCCTGGGCGCGCTGTTCTTCGGCCATCTCACCGACAAGCTCGGCCGCAAGAAGCTGTTCAACGTGACGCTTGGCGTTTACCTCGTCGCCACGGCGGCCACCGCCTTCTCCTGGGATTTCGCGAGCTTCATGCTGTTCCGCTTCCTCACCGGCGCCGGCATCGGCGGCGAATACTCGGCCATCAACTCGGCGATCCAGGAGCTGATCCCGGCGCGATTGCGCGGTCGCATCGACCTCGCCATCAACGGCAGCTTCTGGGTTGGCGCCGCAGGCGGCGCCGTGCTGTCGGTCTGGTTGCTCGATCCCGAGGTGCTGGGCCCCGACCTCGGCTGGCGGGTGGCGTTCGGCAGCGGTGCGGTGCTGGGGCTGGTCATTCTCTATCTCCGTCGCTTCCTGCCCGAGAGTCCGCGCTGGCTGATGATCCACGGCCGGTCGCAGGAAGCGGAGCGGGTCATGATCGAGATCGAAGCGCGCATCACGGCGAGCGGCCACGTAACCCTGTCGCCGGTCACGGTCACCCTGACGCTCGGTGATCGGCACAAGACGACGCTGGTTTCCGTGGCGCGGACGCTGCTGCGCGTGTATCCGGGCCGCACGACCCTGGGCCTGATGCTGATGGCGTCGCAGGCCTTCCTCTACAACGCCATCTTCTTCACCTACGCGTTGGTGTTGACGCGGTTCTACGCCGTGCCGGCCGACAAGGTCGGGCTCTACATCTTGCCGTTTGCGGTCGGCAGCTTCCTGGGCCCGCTGTTGCTCGGCCCGCTGTTCGATACGCTGGGCCGCAAGCCGATGATCGTGGCGACCTATGGCCTGTCCGGCCTATTGCTCGCAGTGACGGCCCAGCTCTTCAATATGGGCCTGCTCGACGCCACGACCCAGACCGTGATGTGGAGCATCGTGTTCTTCTTCGCCTCGGCGGCGGCGAGTGCGGCCTATCTCACGGTGGGCGAGTGCTTTCCGCTGGAAATCCGCGCCCTCACCATCGCGCTGTTCTATGCTTTCGGTACCCTGCTGGGCGGCGTCGGTGGGCCGTGGCTGTTCGGCGTGCTGATCGAGAGCGGCAACCCGAACAACATCGTCGCCGGCTATCTGCTCGGTGCCGCGATGATGATCGTCGCGGCCTTGGTCACTTTGAAGCTCGGCGTCGCGGCCGAGTGCCGCCCGCTCGAGGAGGTGGCGCCGCCGCTGTCGACGGCGCTCTAGGATCTAGGCCGGCCCTCTTTACGCAGGCCCTCTTTACGCCGGCACTGGCCGGGCGCGCTGGTTGTACATCATCTTGCGGATGCGGGCCTGTTCCTCGGGCGGCAGCTTGGTGTTGTCGACCGAGAGATCGGCGCCGACCGCCATGCCCTTCTTCACTGCAGCGCGTTCGCCCAGCTCTTCGAACCAGCGCTTGAAATACTTGAACTCCTCGATGTCCTGGCCCTGGAACTTCCAGTTCAGGGTCCACGGGTAGCAGATCATGTCGGCGATCGTGTACTGATCGCCGGCGAGATACTTGTGCTTGTAGAGCCGGTTGTTGAGCACGCCGTAGAGGCGGTTCACTTCATCGGTGAAGCGGGTGATGGCGTAGGTCTGGTCGCCATACTGCTTCTGGTCGACGCGCCGGAAGTGGCCGCACTCGCCGGACTTCGGCCCCTGGTTGGCCATCTGCCAGATCAGCCACTGATTCACCTCGTAACGGGTCCGCACGTCCTGCGGATAGAACTTCCCGCCCTTCTCGGCGATGTACATCATGATGGCGCCAGATTCGAAGATGACGATCGGCTTGCCGCCACCGGCCGGTTCGTGATCGACCATCACCGGCATGCGGTGGTTGGGATTCATCTCGAGGAATTCGTCCTTGAACTGGTCGCCGCGTCCGATGTTCACGGGCACGATCTTGTAGGGCATGCCCAGTTCTTCGAGCAGGATGGTGACCTTCTTGCCGTTGGGCGTCGGCCAGTAATGCAGATCGATCATGGTTCCTCCGGTGTTGGGGGCGTGAGCCACAGGCGCTAAGCGTCGGACGGTCGCCCCGGTTCGTCAATGGTGTATGCTGGCCGGCAACGAGAGGGTCCGGGAGGATCATATGTGGGTCAACAACGCTTGGTATGTCGCGGGCTGGTCGCACGACCTCGCGGCCGGCCGCATCGAGGCCCGCCTGATCATCGAGCAGCCGCTGGCGCTTTACCGGAAGACCGATGGCGAGGTCGTGGTGCTGGAGGATCGGTGCTGCCATCGCTTCGCGCCACTCTCCATGGGCCGGCTCGAACAGGACGACCTGCGCTGCATGTACCACGGGCTGAAGTTCGCACCCGATGGGCGCTGCGTGGAAATTCCGGGACAGAAGCTCATTCCGCAAAGCGCGTTCGTGCGGCGCTATCCCGCCGTCGAGCGCGGCGGTTGGATCTGGGTCTGGATGGGCGAGGCGGCCGCGGCCGATCCGGCGTCGATCCCCGACTCGGTGCGGCTCGACGATCCGGCCTATCGCATGCAAAGCAACCAGATGGACTATGCCGCGCACTATCTCCTGATCGACGACAACCTGCTCGATCTCTCGCACCTGAGCTTCGCGCATGAGAAGACGCTGGGCCTCGACATGCCGCAATGGGCCGACGAGCGGCCGCGCATCCTGCCGCTGGAGCGCGGCCTGCGCGTGCAGCGCTGGCTGCGCGGCCAGCCGGCGCGCAGCTTCATGAAGTGCTGGGGCGACACGCTCGATCTGTGGAACAGCTACGACTTTCTCTTCCCCGGCATCTTCCTGTTGCGCACGGCCTTCTACGCGGCGGGCACCGCCGAGCGTTGCAAGCTGGCACCGCCGGAGGAAGCGCCGCTGTTCCTGCGCTATGACGACCAGGCGGTGACGCCGATGAGCCACCGCACGACGCGCTACTTCTATGCCGCCGGCGCGCGCAGCGATGACATCGATCCTGATCGCCTGGGCAGGCTCTTCGCCATCGTCGAGGCCGCCTTCAACGAGGACAAGGCGCTCATCGAGGCGCAGCAGAAGCTGATAGATCTCGATCCCACCCGCCGCATGCTGCCGACCAGCCTCGACGCCGGTCCGACGCAGTTCCGCAAGCTCGTGCAGACGCTGCTCGATCACGACGGCCAGCCTGATCTTATCAGGCGTGACTCCATGGTCTGAAGTGCGCGACAAAAGGCCATGAATGAAAATCAGCCCGGCCGCTCGGTCCGCCGTCTCGAAGATGCCCGCTTCCTGTTGGGGCGTGGCCGCTACCTCGAGGATATCGACGCGGGCGCAGCCCTGCAGGCCTATGTGCTGCGTTCGCCGCATGCCCATGCGCTGATCAAGCGGATCGACGTCACAGCCGCCGCCGCGCTGCCCGGCGTGCATCTGATTGCCACCGCGGCCGATCTTGCCGCGGACGGCCTTGGTCCCTTGCCGTGCCTGGCGGCGGTGAAGCCGTTGATCGTGCCGCCGCGGCCGGCGCTCGCCGATGGACGCGTGCGCCATGTCGGCGATCCGGTGGCCTTCGTCGTGGCCGACAGCCTCGAAGCCGCGCGCGAAGCGGCCGAGCTGATCGAAGTCGACTACGAGCCGCTGGCGTCGGTGGTCGACGGCAGGACGGCACTTGCGGATGGCGCGCCGGCGCTCTGGGACCAGGCGCCGGGCAATCTCGCCTTCCATTTCCAGAAGGGCGACCGCGACGCGGTGGCGCGAGCGATGAAGGAGGCGGCCCACGTCGTCGCCGTCGAGGTGATGAACAACCGCGTCGTCGTGGTACCGATCGAGCCGCGCGCCGGCATTGCCCGCTATGACGCGGCAACCGACACCATGGACCTCGAGCTGACGGGGCAGGGGCTGCACGGCATCCGCCGCCAGCTCGCCGAGTTCGTCTTCAAGGTCCCGCCCGAGCGCATCCAGCTCCATGCGCCCGATGTCGGCGGCGGCTTCGGAATGAAGAACTTCCTCTATCCCGAATGGGTGTTGCTGCTGTGGGCCGCGCGCAAGCTCGGCCGGCCGGTGCGCTGGATCGCCGACCGCGCCGAGGAGTTCGTGTCGGGTGCGCAGGGCCGCGACATCGCGGCCTCGGCGAAGATCGCGCTCGATGCGACGGACCGCATCCTGGCGCTCGATGTCGCCATGGTCGCCAACCTCGGTGCCTATCTCTCGGGCAATGGGCCCGGCGCCTCGGCCATCGCCGCCTCGACGGCGCACGGCGGCGTCTACGACATTCCCCTGATCGCCGTCGACGTGCGCGGTGCCTTCACCAACACGGTGCCGGTCGATGCCTACCGCGGCGCCGGCAAGCCCGAGGCCAACTACATCACCGAGCGCGCCATCGAGGCTGCCGCGCGCGTGATCGGCCGCGACCCCGCCGAGCTCAGGCGGCAGAACCTGATCGCGTCCTTTCCGCACAAGACCGCCATGGGCATGGCGATCGATTCCGGTGGCTTCGTCGCCAACCTCGATGCCGCCGTGGTGCGTGCCGA
>JAUXST010000454.1 GCA_030679805.1 Reyranella sp.
AGCGAAGCGGAGTGGAGAGACCTTGCTTCCACAGCGACGGTCTTGTTGAGGAGAGAAGGTCCCTCGGCTTCGCTCGGGACGACGGAATAGGGTCGGCTACTCCCGCACCGGCTGTCCTTCCAGCAACATCGTCGCATCGTCAGGCGCCGGCTTCTGAAGACTTCGATTGAGCAGATAAATCTTCAGCCGCAAGCTACTTCGACAAACAGATAGTTAGGACGGACCGACGCTATCCGACGATAGCCACAATCGACGATGTCGCGAGTAATCGGATTTGATCTAAGCGAGGCTTTGAGTTCGTCTGACCACTGATCGATCGGTCGCAGCATTTCATCCGTGGTGCTACGTATGAGGAAGCGCTCCCACGGGAATCTTTGGTAAGCGTAGCAAACAACGAATGTACTGGCTGAATTTGCCGATGTCGGCGCCTCGCAATTAAGTATTGTCGCTAACACATGAGGCACAACGCGATATTCCACGTTCCGATAACTCTCGGGAGCGAAGACACGAAATGCACTCAATAGAGTTATAAGGAACCAGGGGACGGCCTTCAGCAACTCTCGGCGCTGTAGACGCACAAGGACCATGATTGGACTTGCAATAAGATAGCCACCGATAATCAATATCCAAACGAGATCATACGACCTCACTTTTGATCCCCCGGTGGAGAATTCATTCGCAAATTCGCCACCAAGCCAAAGAGCAAATGCAACACATATGAAAACTGCAAAAGGTGCGAGTGCCTTTAGAAAAGGCCCAAAATGAGTGGCTCTTGGCGTCCAATTACTAGGCATGGTCATGACGCACACCAAATTGCACAGCCGCAGAATTTTCACGCGGCAAGCCCACAAGTGCAGGGGTTGTACACTGTAACGCAGCGATGCGCCTCACCTTCACACGTACTCTCCTACCAGAGTGGGGAGGGGGAACGACGGTGAGAGCTACTCCCGCACCGGCTGTCCTTCGAGCGTCATCGCCGCGTCGGCCGGCAACCGCACGCCGTCGTCGAGGCGCAGGCAGCCGGCGTTGAGGCCGTCGCCGGGTGCCTTCTCGACCGGTGCGATGAAGAGTGCCGTCACCTTGAGGTCGCCGACGACAAGCCGTGCTTCGCTCAGCCAGCGCGTGGCGCGGATCGAGGCGCCGGCCTTGTCGAGCCGGACCCAGCCGCACAACACCGTGCGCTCGCCCGACGTGTCGATGCGGATAAAAGCCTTGTCGTCGCCCTTGAAGGCGCCGGCGTTGCTGGTGACGCGCCACTCGAACGGCACGGCGCGATAGAGCTTGGCGTCTTCGGCCGAGACGTCGGTCGTGCCGATATAATCCGCCTTGGCGAGCGAGGGATCGCGGATCCAGCCTTGCGATGCCGCAATCCCGAACAGGATCAGGCCCACGCCTAGCAGCAGGATCACCCAGCGGGGAACGCCCGACATGCTCACGCCCTCTATTTCACGCTAGGATCGTCGTCAGGCCGCCGTCGACCACCAGCGTGTGGCCGGTGATGTAGGCGCCGGCGTCTGACGCCAGCAGCAGCAGGGCGCCGCGCAGGTCCTCCGGCTTGCCCCAGCGGTGCGACGCCGTTCGCTGCTCCAGCATGGCGCTGAAATCCTTGTTCTTCTGCAGCGGAACATTGAGCTCGGTGCGGATGTAGCCCGGCGCGATGGCGTTGGCGGTGACGTGCGGGCCGTATTCGGCGGCGAGATTCTTGGTGAGGCCCACCAGCCCGTGCTTGGCCGAGACATAGCCCGCCACCGAGGCGCGGCCGAGGATGGCCATCACCGAGGAGATGTTGACGATGCGCCCGTACTTGCGGGCGAGCATGTGCCGGCCGACCTCGCGCGCCAGCACGAACTGGCCGATCAGGTCGGTCTCGATCACCTTGCGGAAATCCGCCGTCGCGGTGTCGACGATGTTCTCGCGGTGGATGACGCCGGCATTGTTCACCAGCACGTCGATGCGCCGGTGTTTGCGGATGATCGCGCGCACCTGGGCGCACACCGCCTCCTCGTTGGTGATGTCGAGCGGCACGACATGGGCCTTGCCGCCCTTCTTCGCGATCGCCCGGGCCGTCGCCTCGAGTTCTTTCACCGTGCGGCCGGCGCAGAGCACGGTGGCGCCGGCGCCGGCCAGGGTGAGGGCCATGTCGCGGCCGAGGCCCCTCGAGGCGCCGGTCAGCAACACCACGCGGTTCTTCAATGAAAACAGGTCTGCCATGGGGCGCTATCCTAGCCTATGTAGGGTGCCGCGAGATATCGGGAGAAAACGACATGGCGAAATCGAACGGGGCGAAATCGAACAAGGTGGCAATCGTGACGGGCTCGGCCACGGGGCTGGGCGCCGCATGCGCGGTCGACCTCGCGGGGCGCGGCTGGAATGTCGCCATCAACTACACCAAGAGCAAGAAGGAAGCGGACGAGACCTACGCCGCGGTGAAGGCCAAGGGCGTCGACGCCATCCTCGTGCAGGCCGACATGGGCCAGGACGCCGACTGCCGCAAGCTCGCGGCCGAGACCATGAGCAAGTGGGGCCGCGTCGACGGGCTGGTCAACAATGCGGGCACGACCAAGTTCCAGAGCCAGGGCGACCTCGAGGGCGT
>JAUXST010000459.1 GCA_030679805.1 Reyranella sp.
TACGCCAAGGCCAACCCCGGAAAAGTCACCTGCGCCTCGGCCGGCACCGGCGGCATCACCCATCTGGCGCTCGAACTTTTCAAGCGCGAGACCGGCACCGACATCCTGCACGTGCCCTACCGCGGGGCGGCGCCGGCGGTGAACGACCTGCTGGCCGGCACGGTGCAGATGACGATCCTCGACGTGCCCGCATTGCTGTCGCACATCCGGTCCGGCGCGCTGAAGGCGCTGGCCGTCACCTCCGATAACCGCGCACCGCTCCTGCCGGACGTTCCATCGATGAAGGAGCTGGGCTATCCCAAGGTCAATTCCGACAACTGGTACGCGCTCGTCTCGCCGGGCGGCGCCAGTCCCGAGCATCGCAAACGCATCTATGACGCCGCGAGCACGGCGCTCAAATCCAAGGAGCTGATCGAGGCCTACGCCAAGGTCGGCGGCATCGCAGGCGGCGGCACCTCGGCCGAGCTCGCGACATTCCTGCAAGCCGAAGTCGCGAAATGGGCCGCCGTGATCAAGGCCGCCAACGTCAAGCTCGAGTAGCGAATGACCCTGAAGATCGAACGCGGGCCCATAGAACGCGGATTGGCGAAGACCTTCGCCGGGCACATCCATTGGCGAGCCTGCGGAACAGGTCCCGTCATCATGGTGAGCCACATCAATCAACAAAGTTCGGCCGTGATGGTCGAGCTGCTGCAGGCGCTAGGCACGGATTTCCGCGCCATCGCCATCGACTATCCGAGCCACGGCCATTCCGACCATATCGACTGGCAGCCCACCATCGAGGACTACGCCCGCGCCGTCGTGGACACCATGAACGACCTCGGCGTCACGGCCGTTTTCGCGTTGGGCGAAGCCGTGGGCGCCGCGGTCTCGATCGCGCTGGCGAAAGGCTGGCCGGACCGCATCAAAAAGATCGTGGCGATCAACACGCCCTACTTCACGGATGCGGCGAACGCCACGAACGACATCGCCGACATCGCCAAGGTGCGCCCGTCCGACCCGACGGGCTTTCCGGCCCCCCGGACCATCGAGTTCCTGCTCGCGAACGATCCCGAACACGCGCCGATGCAGCCGACGCAATCGTGGATGGACCGCATCAACACCGCCCAGCTCGAAATCGGCCGCGACCGCTGGCAGGCGATGCAGGCCCTGGCCAAATTCGATCCGCTCGCCGGCCTGAGAGCGCTGAAATGCCCCGTGCTGATGCTCTACGGCGAGAATTTCATCTACGGCAAGCACCGCCCCCTGATGCAGGCCGCCTGCCCGTCCGCCCGGATCGAGACGATCCCCGGCGGGCGCTTCTGCATGAGCTGGGAGCGCGCTACAGATATCGCGGCCCACGCCCGCGAATTCCTGCTTTAAGCGAGAGGACC
>JAUXST010000472.1 GCA_030679805.1 Reyranella sp.
CCCATCGAGAATGCCTTCGCCAAGCTCAAGGCCCATGTTCGAAAAGCCGCCGCTCGTACCATCGACGCCCTCGAAACCGCGGCAGCGGACGCTCTGCTAACCTTCAAGCCAATCGAATGTGAAAACTTCTTCACACATGCAGGCTATGGCTTCGATTAACGGGAATCTGCTCTAGCGGTCACGCCGTTCCAAAGTTCATATTGCGAATGTCGGTCTAACAGTTGCGTTCACGGGCGCCGGACGTTGTCCGGGGCCGAGCGACGCCCTAGCATCGCGGCGCGACGTAACCTACAAGGCCTGATGACTGCTTCCTCCCGTGCGCAAGATTCGGCCGACCGCATCTATTTCACGCTCGTGGCACTGATCGGCGGCGCGCTGTTGATCTATTTCGCGTCGGTCCCGGTCCTCGGGCTCAATGTCGCCTTCCATTTCTACCTGATGCTCTGGATCACCATGGCGTCGGCCTTCAACGTTTCCTCGGGTTTCTCCGGCTACCTGCCGTTCGGCTACGTGGCGTTCTACGGGATCGGCGCCTTCACGACGGCGATCCTGGTGAAGAAGGCGGCCTTCCCGGTGTTCCTCGCTCTGCCCTTCTCCGGCGTCGCGGGCCTGGTTCTGGCACTGCTGTTTGCGCCGACGCTCCGTCTCTCGGGCATCTACTTCGGGATCGTCAGCCTGGCCCTGGCTGGCATCTGCCGCTTGGTCATCACCAACATGCCGGAAGAGCTCACGGGCGGCAGCTTCGGTCTTCAACTCGGCAGCCGCGCCGAGCCGGTGTAGAGCTTCTACGTCATGATGGCGGTGATGGTACTGGCGCTGGCCACTATCCTGTGGCTGTCGCGCTCGCGGCTGGGCAAGGCGCTCCGCGCCACGCGCGACGATGCGGACGCGGCCGAGATGATGGGCGTCAACGTGCCGAGGGTGCGGCTCTACGGCTGGATGATCGCCGCGTTCTTCCCGGCGGTGTGCGGCGGCGTCGAGGCCTGGTACACAAACGTCGTCGATACCGAGACCGCTTTCAACACGCTAATCACCGCCAAGACGGTGATCTACGCCGTCGCGGGCGGACTGGGGACGGTCACCGGGCCGATCCTGGGAGCGGTCGCTATGGTCTGGCTCGACGAGCTGATCTGGCGGCAGTTCCCGCTCCTCAACCTCCTGATCCTGGGGGTGGCCACGGTGGCGCTGGTGCTGTTCCTGCCGCGCGGGATCGTGGGCAGCATCCTACGGCGCAAGCCGCAGTGGCGCCGTTACGTGCCCTAGGGAGTGTGCCATGGAACTGCTGATCCTCAACGGCGTCGTGAACGGCCTGATCGTGGGCGGCGTCTACGCCCTGGTCGGCGTCAGCCTCACCCTGCTCTATGGTGTGCTGCGTGTGGTGAACTTTGCCCATGGCGAGTTCGTGATCGCTGGCTCGTTCTTCGCCTACGTGCTGTTCACCAGCCTGAACGTGCCGCCGCTGCTCGCGCTGCCGGTCGCCGCGGTTGCCTTCTTCGCG
>JAUXST010000475.1 GCA_030679805.1 Reyranella sp.
GACCACTTGTCGACGCCGATCGGACGGGCGAACTCGATGGTCGGCGGCAGGTCGGGGATGACATGCAGCTTCCAGCGTGCCTGCTCGTCGCCGCGCGCCTGCAGGCTGATCTGCTTGCCTTCGGTAATGACTTGCTCGACCTGGTACTTGCCCTTACCGACGGTGGCGAATTCGGTGCCCTTGCCGTCGATCATGAGCTGCGGCGGCCTGCGGCCACGCACGTCGTCGACGAAGCCGGCCAGCTTGCTGCCGACCGGGACGCGCAGAACCTTGTCGCGATCAGCGACGTCGAGATAGATCGGCGGCTTGCCGGTATAGCCCGGCGGCGCGATCCAAAGATTGGCGACCACCGGAGGCGGCGGCGGAAAGGCCGGCGTGAACGCCGCCATCATGCGATCGCCGCGCCAGCCGCCGGCGGTCACCACCGCCACGATTAGCAGCAGCACCGGCACGAGGCGCAGCGCCCAGGTGTCGAGCACGGCCAATCCAGGATGGGCCGGCCGGTTGGCGAGCCCGGCCAGGCGTTCGACCTCGCGGCGGCGATGGGCCTGCCACAGGGCCGCGGCCATCGGGTCGTCCGCGCCGGCGGCAAGCCGATCCTGAACGGCAACGAGGGGACGGTGCGGCACGCCGCTGTCGCGCTCCAGGCGGCGGATCGCGGCTTCCTGCGTGGGCCAGGCAAAATCTCTCAGCTCCCACCAGCCGAGCCCGGCAAGGGCGAGTGCCAGGACGGCGAGCAGACCGGTATGTGTCCAGGGTTCCAGCCCGGCGAAGAGGTCGAGATGAGCGGCGGCCACGAACAGCGCCACAAAGGCCAGCAGCGGCATCAGCCTCGGCCAGAGGGCTTCCCAGGCGAGCGCTGCCCGGGCCACGCCGACCTTGCGCCGCAGGCCGGGCGCTTCGATCGTGGAGGTCGGGCTGGCGTCCATCGCCTTCCTTTCGTTACGCTTTTACAGACTCCATCCAGGGCGGAAACCGCTCGGCGGAGAGCATCTCGTCGATCGTCGGTCTGGGTCGAATGACCGCAAATCGCGTGCCATCGACCATCACTTCCGGCGCCAAGGGACGCGTGTTGTAGCTCGACGCCATGACCGCCCCGTAAGCACCCGCCGAGCGTATCATGACGAGGTCTCCGGCAGCCAGCGGTGGCAAATCACGGTTCTGTGCCAGGAAATCGCCCGATTCGCAGATCGGACCGACAATGTCGCAGCGGATCATGGCGGCATCTTGACGAGGTTCGCGCACCGGCAGGATGTCGTGCCAGGCCTCGTAGAGCGTGGGCCGGATGAGATCGTTCATGGCGGCATCGACAATGACGAAAGTCTTGGCCGCACCGGGCTTCACGAGGATGACCTCGCTTACCAGCACGCCCGCCTCGCCCACCAGACGGCGGCCGGGCTCGAAGGTGAGTTCGCAGCCAAGCCCGTCGGTTTCCTTGGCAACCACGGCCATGAATTCGGCGATCGAGGGCAGCTTCTCGTTGGAATAAACAATCCCCAAGCCGCCGCCGATATCGAAGCGGTCGATGCGATGGCCGTCGGTGCGCAGCTGGCCGATCAGTTCACGCACCCGCACGATGGCCTGGCGATAGGGCTCGAGCGAGGTGAGCTGGGAGCCGATATGCATGGCCACCCCCACCACCTTGAGATGGGGCTGGCGGCCGGCGAGCGCAAACGCCTCGCGCGCGAGGTCGATGTCGATGCCGAACTTGTTCTCCTTGCGGCCCGTGGTGATCTTGGCGTGCGTGCCGGCATCGACGTCGGGATTCACGCGGATGGTGATGTCGGCCTTCACGCCGAGCTGGGCCGCGACGGCGTTCAGCGTCTCGATCTCGGCCGAACTCTCGACATTGATCTGGCCAACGCCTGCCTGGAGTGCCGCCATCAGCTCCGACGCCTTCTTGCCGACGCCGGAATAGATGATGCGCTTGGCCGGAATGCCGGCCGCCAGAGCGCGCTGCATCTCACCCACCGAGACGATGTCGGCGCCCGCCCCCATCTCGCCGAACAGGCGGACGACGGCCAGATTGCTGTTGGCCTTCATGGCGTAGCAGACGCTGGCACCATGGGGGGCGTTCATACCCTTGATGCCATCGGCGAATTCGCGCCATCCCGCACGCAGCGCGCCTGCCGAGTAGCAGTAGAAGGGCGTGCCGACCTGGGCCGCGATGGTGGCCAGCGCCACGCTCTCGGCATGCATTTCGCCGTCGCGATACTCGAAGAAACTCATGGCGGCGCTCCTACTTGCGGCCGAGGAAGCGCCGACGCGCTTCCTTGACGGCGCGCACGACATTGGCCGGCGCCGTGCCCCCCAGGCTCTTGCGCGCCTTGACCGAGGCCTCGACCGTGAGCACGCGGTAGACGCCACGGTTGATCCGCGGCTCGACGGCCTGCATCTCGGCGAGCGTCAGCTTGTCGAGGTCGATGCCCTTGTCGGCAGCCTTGCCGACCAGCGCACCGGTGACGTGATGGGCCTGGCGGAACGGCAGGTCGATCTCGCGCACCAGCCAGTCGGCGAGATCGGTCGCCACCGAATAGTCGGCCGAGGCGACGGCGCGCATGCGGGCCGGATTGGCCTTGAGGTCGCGCACCATGCCGGCCATCGCCGCCACGCCCAGCTCCAGCGAGTCGGCAGCGTCGAACAGCGGCTCCTTGTCCTCCTGCATGTCCTTGCCGTAGGTGAGCGGCAGGCCCTTCAGCATGGTGCAGAGCGCCACGAAGGCGCCGACGATGCGGCCGGTCTTGCCGCGCGTCAGCTCGGCCGCGTCGGGATTGCGCTTCTGCGGCATGATCGAGCTGCCGGTGGTGAAGGCGTCCGACAGTGCGATGAAGCGGAACGGCGCCGAGCACCAGATCACGATCTCTTCCGACAGCCGCGACAGATGCACGGCGGCGATCGAGGCTGCGGCAATGAACTCGATCACATAGTCGCGATCCGATACGGCATCGAGCGAATTGGCCATCGGCCGGTCGAAGCCCAGCGCCTTGGCGGTGTGCCGGGGATCGATCGGGTGCGGCGAGCCGGCAAGGGCGGCCGCCCCCAGCGGCGATTCGTTCAGGCGCGCCCGACAATCGGCCAGCCGGCTGCGGTCGCGACCGAACATTTCGACATAGGCCAGCAGGTGATGGCCGAAGGTGATCGGCTGCGCCGTCTGCAGGTGCGTGAAGCCCGGCATGATGGTGGCGGCATATTCCTCGGCGCGGTCGATCAGGGCCGACTGCAGGTCGGCCAGCATCGGCTCCAGCCGGTCGATGGTGTCGCGCACCCACAACCTCACGTCGAGCGCCACCTGGTCGTTGCGCGAGCGCGCGGTGTGCAGCCGGCCGCCGGCTGGACCGATCAACTCGGTAAGCCGCGCCTCGACGTTGAAATGGATGTCCTCGAGCTTGGTCGAGAACTTGAACTTGCCGCTCTCGATCTCGGCCTTGACCTGGCCCAGCCCGCGCTTGATGGCGCGACCGTCCTTGGCCGTTAGGATGCCCTGGGCCACCAGCATGTCGGCATGCGCCAGCGAGCCCGCGATATCCTGCGCGTAAAGCCGCCGGTCGAAACCGATGGAGGCGTTGATCCGCTCCATGATTTCCGCCGGGCCGAGCTTGTAGCGGCCGCCCCACATCGTATTGGAGCGACTCTTCGGCGCCCCCGCCTTGAGTACTCGCGCAGTCGTGTTCTTTCGTGCCATGAATTCGAGCCACTGATTCTGTAGGAACGCGGCTTATGGCATATCCTGCCCCCAATTTCCTCCCTGGCCGGAGGTACATTCTCTCCAGTGTCCTGGCAGCCCTTGCGCTGCCTGCGCGGGCCGCCGGCGAAATGGACAGGTTCAAGAAGGCCAAGGCGCCCAAGCCGCTGCCCGATCTCGTGTTCCAGGACGCCAACGACAAGCCGCTGCGCTTCGCCGATTTCCGCGGCCGGGCACTGTTGATCAATTTCTGGGCGACCTGGTGCGCGCCCTGCGTCAAGGAGATGCCGAGCCTCGACCGGCTGCAGGCCATGTTCCCCCAGGACAAGTTCCTCGTCCTGCCGCTGTCGATCGACGGCCCGATGCGGCCCAAGGTCGCGCCCTTCTACAAGGACCAGAAGCTCGCCCATCTCGGCATCTATTTCGACAAGGGCCGCAAGGCCATGCAGGGGCTCGATGTGTCGCTGCTGCCGACCTCGATCCTGGTCGATCCCATGGGCCGCGAACTTGGCCGGCTGGAAGGCGACGCCGACTGGGACATGCCCGAAGGTATCGCCCTCATGAAGGCAGCCATCGCCAGCCAAGGCTAGGTCACGGCCGCACTCGGCCGCCTCTATTTCGGCGCCACGCGCTTCCAATCGGCAGCGACGAAGCCCTGCGCATCGAGCGGAGTCTCCTTGGCGATTGCAGGTTCCTGTCCACGGCAGATCCAGTCGTAGGCCAGCATCCGCGCGGTCCCAGTGACGACCCGCGGAATGACCGGCGGGCTGCCCTGCGCGGTGCGGCAGAACTCTTCCATCTCGGGACTCGGCGTCCGGACGGTATCGGGTTTCATGCAGGACGGCGTCTGGGCATTCTGGCAGATGAGCACGTCACCTTGCACGCAGCGCCAGTCGATGCCGTAGAATGGCCGCCGGCCACTGCGAAAATCGGCGATGTCCCGCGGGGTGAAATACGCCGCCATCATCCAGTCAGGCAGATCACGAAGGCCGGCGGCCGGCGCGGGCGCGTCGTCAGTCCCCACGGTACGGCAAAAGGCGGCAGGATCGATAGGTTGGGACGTCTGTGCGGCCACCGGTGCGGTGGCCCAAGGCAAGGCCAGTGCGGCTACGAACGCGACCACCATGCACATTGTGGCGGCTGTCTTGGAACGCGTCATTGACCACACCCCAGCAGCTGAACCAAGGCTACGTCGGCTGAATACTGAATGGCCCGACTATGCTGGAGCCTGTGGCCGAGAGCCAGTCGGTAGGTCACGAATAGATCGTAATCGACGCCTTTCTCCATCCACGAAACCGTTACCTCGAGCGCATATCGCCGCGCATCGAGATGTTGCAGTGCCGGCGCATTCTGCTGCCGCCATTCCGCTGTAAGTGCGGTCAGCTTGCCTTCCGCGTCGTGTACGCTAGCCCGCAACGCAAGTACCACCCGGGCAAGTTCCGCCCGGTCAGGGTGGGGCTCAACTAGCACCCTGATCGTTGCCGATCTACGTCGCTCAACGACGTCTATGGCTTCGTAGAATTCGCCGAGGGACGCGCTGACGCGCCTTGCATCCTCGCATGCTCATGATTGCAAGTGGACAATTGTCGGCGAAGCTGCGAGCCCCAGCAGCAAGAGCAGCGCCGGAAGCGTGCGCCAAGCCATAGGCATGGCGCAACGTTCAGCGGGTCGGGACGGGGCGTTCGCCGGAATAGTCGTAGAAGCCGCGCTTGACCTTGCGACCGATCCAGCCGGCCTCAACGTACTTCACGAGCAGCGGGCAGGGGCGGTACTTGGAGTCGGCCAGGCCCTCGTGCAGGACCTGCATGACCGACAGGCATGTGTCGAGGCCAATGAAGTCGGCAAGTTCGAGCGGGCCCATCGGGTGGTTGGCGCCGAGCTTCATGCCGGTGTCGATCGCCTCGACGTTGCCGACGCCCTCATAGAGGGCATAGACCGCCTCGTTGATCATCGGCAGCAGGATGCGGTTGACGATGAAGGCCGGAAAGTCCTCGGCATTCACCGGCTTCTTGTCGAGCTTGACCACCACCTCGCGCACCGTGCGGAAGGTCTCTTCCTCGGTGGCGATGCCGCGGATGAGTTCCACCAGCCCCATCAGCGGGACCGGGTTCATGAAGTGCATGCCCATGAACTTGCCAGGCCTGTCGGTCACCGACGCGAGACGCGTCACCGAAATCGACGACGTGTTGGTGGCCAGCAGCACGTTCTCCGGCAGGTCGACACAGACCTTCTTGAAGATCTCGCGCTTGACCGACTCGTTCTCAGTCGCCGCCTCGACGATCAGGTCGCAATCAGCGAACGCCTTGTAGTCGACGGCGGTCGTGATGCGGCGCAGCGCCGAATCCTTATCCTCGGGCCGGATCATGCCGCGGCCGATCTGCCGGTCCATGTTGCGGCCGATGGCGTCGATGCCCTTGTCGAGATGCGCTTGGTCGACGTCCGCGAGGCGGATGTCGAAGCCCTTGAGCGCGCAGACATGGGCGATGCCGCTGCCCATCTGGCCGGCACCGATGACGCCGATGCGCTTGATCATGATGGGTACTCCCAATATCCCGCAGGGCGGGCGAACTATTTCTTCTCGACCGCCGCGGTCAGCTCAGGAACGATCTGGAACAGATCGCCGACGATGCCGTAGTCAGCCACCTGGAAGATCGGCGCTTCCTCGTCCTTGTTGATCGCCACGATGGTCTTGCTGTCCTTCATCCCGGCGAGATGCTGGATCGCGCCGGAAATGCCGATGGCAATATAGAGGTCGGGGGCGACCACCTTGCCGGTCTGCCCGACCTGATAATCGTTCGGAACGTAGCCCGCGTCCACCGCCGCGCGGCTGGCGCCGAGGCCCGCGCCCAGCTTGTCGGCCAGGGTCTCGAGCATCTTGAAGTTCTCGCCACTGGCCAAGCCACGCCCACCCGACACGACGATCTTGGCGCTTGTCAGTTCGGGCCGCTCGCTCTTGGAGAGCTCGGCGCCCACGAACGACGACAGGCCGCTGCCGCCCGTCCCGCCGATCTGCTCGATCGCGGCCGAACCGCTGCCGGCGACGGCCTTGAAGTTGGTCGGGCGGATCGTCACGACCTTGATCTTGTCGCTCGACTGCACGGTGGCCATGGCGTTGCCGGCATAGATCGGCCGCACGAAGGTATCGGGCGAGACGACCTGGATGGCCTCGGAGACCTGCGCCACGTCGAGCAGTGCCGCGACACGCGGGGCGATGTTCTTGCCGACGGAATCGGCTGCCATCACGACGTGGCTGTAGTTCGGCGCCAGCTTGACCACGAGCGGCGCGATGTCTTCGGCCAGC
>JAUXST010000476.1 GCA_030679805.1 Reyranella sp.
CCGCTCGGCCCGGTCGCGGCGCGGCGCATGATCGCGCCCGCCGATGGCCAGGACGACCCGGCTGAGCAGCTTCGCCTGCAGACCCGCGTCCAAGCGGCAGAATCCGGCCCGATCGATGACGGTGCCCCCGGCCTGGTCGAACTCAAGCGTCTCGAGCGCCGCCCGGGCCAGGCGGCGCTCGTCGCCTGCTCGGGCACCATATTCACCGCCGGCAACGCTCGTGCCCGACGGGGCGGCCGCGCGCAGGCGCGCCCGCTCGAAGCGCGGGTCGGCGTTCGACGGGTCGTCGATCCACGGCACGCCGAGCGCCAGCAGCGTTGCGGTCAGCCGCGCCCGCGACACCGCGAGCAGCGGACGCAGCAGCCGCACGTCCGGTCGTTCGACCAGTGCCGCCATGCCGGCAAGACCGTCGGGGCCGCTGCCGCGGGCGGCGCGCATGGTCACGGTTTCGGCCTGGTCGTCGGCGTGATGTGCAAGGAGGAGATGCAGGATGCCGCGGCGGCGGCATTCGGCCGACAACAGGCGATATCGTTCGGTCCGCGCGGCGGCCTGCACGCCGCTTTGCGGCTTCACCCCCGACCAGCGAAGAACGACAGCCTCGATCCCGAGGCCATCCAGCAGGGTCCGGGTTCCGGCCGCTTCTTCTTTCGATCCGGACCGCAGACCATGGTCGACGATCAGGGCGACAATCCGCCCGCCCCGTGCCGCCGCCCAATCGCGCGTCAGCAGGGCCAAGGCCAACGAATCCCGCCCCCCAGAAACCGCCACCGCGACGGCAGGATCGGCCTCGAACGGATCGAACGGCGCCATCAGGCGCGCGAAGGTGCCGGCATCGACCGGCTGGGCGTCCCCAGGCGTCAGCCGCATCCGTTCTTCTGACGCTCCTGTTCGATCCGGCGCTTCTGCAGGTCGGTGGCGCGCGGATAGTCCTGTGCGAAGCGCGCGAAGATCGCGCAGGCATCGGATTTGCGGCCGAGCGTCGCCAGGGTGACGCCGAGCTTGAGCAGATTGTCCGGCCCCTTGGGGCTCGACTTGTAGACCTTGTAGCCCTCGGCAAAGGCCGTCATCGCGTTCTGATAGTCGCGACGCGCATAGTAGGTCTCACCCAGCCAGTACTGGGCGTTGCCGGCCAACGCATGATGTGGATTGCGCTGAACGAAGGCGCGGAACCCCTTCTCCGCGCCGGCATAATCGCCGTCCTGCAGCTTCTTGAAGGCGTCGTTGTAAACCTGATCGGCAGCACCTGCCGCGGCGGCCGGCGGCGCGGCAGCGGTCGACGGCGTCGTCGGGCGTGCTGCCGGAGTACCGCCCGGGCGAGCGCCGCCCTTCTCCACCTGCTCCAGGCGGAATTCGTAATCCGCCTGCATCTTCTCCATCTGCTGCTGGAGCTGCTGAGTGCGATACTGCAACTGCTCGACCTGCCCCGTGAGAAGCGAGATAGCCTGCTGCAGCTGGTTGAGCCGATCCTCGACATAAACCGGGTCTGCCCGCTGGGCAGTCGCCGCTGTCGGCAGGGCCAGGGCGACGAGGATCAAGAGCCGCAAGGGCAATTTCTTCATGGCGATTGATTATTTCAATTCAAACGCGGCCATTTTCAGGCATGACCGCCCAGCCTCCAAACGAAAACGCCGGCCGCGGGGCGGCCGGCGTTTGAAGCCGTTTCAGGGTCGCCGTGGCGATGATCCCCCTACTGCAGGGCCGTCACGGCGCGGCGGTTGCGCGCCCATGCCGCCTCGTCGGAACCGACGGGGTCGGGACGCTCCTTGCCGTAGCTGATCGTCTTGATCCGAGCCGCCGGAATGCCTTGAGCAACCAGATATTGACGCGCGGCATTGGCGCGACGCTCGCCCAGTGCCAGATTGTACTCGCGCGTGCCGCGCTCGTCGCAATGGCCTTCGACGGTGATCTGGTAGTTGCCGTACTTCTTCAGCCACTCGGCCTGACGGTTCAGCGTCTGCCGGCCGTCTTCCCGAATGGTCGACTGGTCGGTGTCGAAGAACACCCGGTCTCCGACGTTCTGGCGAAAATCGGCAACCGAGCCCGGTGTCACGGTCGTGGTTGCCGGCGCAGCCGCCTGTTGGTCGTTGCTGCAAGCCGCGATGAGGATCATCGCCGCAATGGCTGTCAAAGCCTTGATCATGCGCATTATTTTCCACTCCCTGACAACATCGACCCGGGCGCAAGGGCCGCTCGGGTCGACAATTAAAGAGAATATCCTTCGCTACTGCGGAATCAAGGGTGACCAGGCCGGATCCGACGCATCCGTCTGCGTAGGCATCTGGCGCTCGAAGCGTCCCGTGATGTCGATCTGATGCAGCGTGACGGAACCTGCACGGCCTCCCGAGTTGGGTTGCTGGCGGAAGAACGCCAGCACACGGCCGTTCGGCGCCCAAGTCGGGCCCTCGACCAGGAAGCCATTCGCCAGCATGCGTTCGCCACTGCCGTCGGACCGCATCACGCCAATGCCGAAGCTGCCGCCGGAAATCTTGGTGAAGGCGATGAAGTCGCCGCGCGGAGACCACACGGGCGTCGCGTAGCGGCCTTCGCCGAAACTGATACGTCGCTCGCCGCCGCCGCCGGCGCCCATCACATAGAGCTGCTGCGTGCCGCCGCGATCGGAATTGAAGACGATCTGGGTGCCGTCGTTGGAATAACAGGGCGAGGTGTCGATCGCGGGCCCGCTGGTCAGGCGACGCAACGCCCGCCCGCGCAGATCCATCTCGTAGATGTCGGTGTTGCCATCGGCCGAGATGCTCATCACGACCTTGGTGCCGTCGGGCGAAAAGCGCGGTGCGAAGCTCATTCCCGGGAAGTTGCCGAGCAGCTCACGCCGGTTGCTCTCGACGTTCTGCAGATAGACCCGCGGCGGCGCGTTGTTTTCGCCGTACGCCATGTAGACGATTTCCTGCAGGGTCGGCGAGAAGCGCGGCGTGAGCGCGATCGTCTTGCCATCGGTGATGTAGCGGGTGTTGAAGCCGTCCTGGTCCATGATGGCAATGCGCTTGACGCGGTTGCCGAGCGGGCCGGTTTCGGCGACGTAGGCGACGCGCGTGTCGAAGTAACCCTCTTCGCCGGTCACGCGCTTGTAGATGGCGTCGGCGATGATGTGCGCCAGACGCCGCCATTTGTCGGGCTGGCTGGTGAACGAGAGTCCGGTCGCCTGCTGCCCGACCACGACGTCCCACAGCCGGAAATCGACCTTGATGTTGCCGCCGGACGTCGTGGCCTGGCCGACGACGACGCCGGCGGCGCCGACGCTGCGCCAATCGGGAAAGCGCGGCGGCGCATTGGGGTCCATGTTCTGCTGGATGAACGCGCTGGGCGGGATGGACCTGAACAGGCCGGAGTTCTGCAGGTCGTTGCGGACGACGCCGGCGATGTCGGCGCCGACCTTGTCGCCCTTGAAGTCGACGATCGCGATCGGCACCGGCTCGAAGCTCGGCTTGGTCATGTCGATGGTGAGCTGCGCGTTGGCGGGCCTCGCTGCACCGGCGGCCAGCGCAACACCGCCCAGAATCGTCTGGCGTCGGGGGAGCATCATGTCGAACCTCGTGTTCATTGGCGCGTTGCCTCTATAGCGCGACATCGATCAATAGTCGCGTGGATCGAAATTGAAAGTGATCGTCTTCCAGCTGCTGAATTTTTCGGGCGACAGGGGCCATGGCTGACAGCGCGGATTCATGATCGCGCGATGCGCCGCATCGGCGGCGGCACGATAGACCGGATCGCTGTTGTAGCGCCCGGGTTCGCGCAACTCTGCCTTCACCGGCGTGCCGTTCTGACTCATCTCGACGACGAGCGTAATGATCATGGCTTGGTCACGCGCACCGCCCTGGGTGTTCCAGCACGGTCTGATCTTCTGGCGCACGCCCTCGATCTCGCTCGCCGTGACGACGGCAGCGAGATTGGGAGCCGCGGGGGCCTGACGCGTCACCTGCTGCGGCGGCTTGGGTTGCTGCTCGGGCGTTTGCACCTTCGTTGGCGACTGCTTGTTCTTGAGGATGTCATCGAGAAGCGAGTCAACGCGGTCGGGCTTCGACTGTTGCGGCTTGGGCGGCGGTGGCTTCGGCGGCGCTGGTTTCTTGACTTCCGCCGGTTTCGGCGGCTCCGGCGGTTTCTCGACCTTCGGCGGCTCCGGCTCCTTGGGCTTCATGGCCACGAGATCCTCGACCGGCTTGGCGGCCTCGGCCTTGGGCTTTTCCTCCGGCTTGGGCGGCGGCGGCTTGGCTTCGACCGCTTCGGGCTTGGGCTGAGGCGGCGCGGGCGGAGGATCCGCCGTCTTGGGCGGCGGCGCCTTGGTCGTCTCCTGCGCGATCGGCACGTCCTTGGGCTGCGGCGGCGGGTTGCCGACCGTAGGTGCCGCCGCCTTCTTGTCGATCGCCTCGAACTCGACCATCACGGGCTCGGGTTCCATCAACGGTGGCCGGCTGAAGAAGTCGAGATTGAGGATGGCCGCCGCCAAGACGAAGACGTGCACCATCGCCGACGCGATCGCCGGAGTGCGCATCTCGACGCTGGTTGGGGAGCGTCCGGCCATCGATCGTTGTGCCTCCGGCCTTCTACCGGCGTGGCGTAGGCTGCGATGCCGGCGGCTGCGCTGCCGGCGGTTGCGGTGCGCGCGGTGCCGTCCCCGGGACCGGCGTTACCGTGCCGCCGCCCTTGCCGAGCTGCTGCGCCTGCTCACCCAGAAGGCCGAGCTGTCGGAAGCCGCTGTCGATCACCACCCCCATGACTTCCATCATCTTGCCGTAGTCCACGGCCTTGTCGCCGCGCATGAACACACGCTGGTCCGGCTTCTCGTCGTGGACTGCCTTCAGCTTGGCCGCCAAAGCGGGGATCTCGTATGGGGTTTCGCCCAGGAACACCTCGCCCTTGGAATTGACCGAGACGACCAGCGGCTCGTCCTTGCCACCGACCTGCTGTGCGCTCGTCTTCGGGAGATCCACCGGCACGCCGACCTGCAACAGCGGCGCCGTGATCATGAAGATGATCAGCAGCACCAGCATGACGTCGACCAGCGGCGTCACATTGATGTCGGCAATCGGGTTGAACGCCTGCCGACGCCGGAACCGGCTGCCGCCTCCTCCGGAGCCGGCGGAATGAATGACACCAGCCATCAGACCTGCTCCTCGAGCTGACGTGACAGGATGGTGATGAATTCTCCGGCGAAGGCCTCGAGCTGGTGGCTGTAGCGCTGGACTTGGCCGGAGAGGATGTTGTAGGCGCCCGCCGCGGGAATGGCCGCGACCAGGCCGATGGCGGTGGCGAACAGGGCCTCGGAAATGCCCGGCGCCACGACGGCAAGCGACGTGTTCTTCGACTGCGCAATGTGGCCGAAGCTGTTCATGATGCCCCAGACCGTGCCGAACAGGCCGACGAAGGTGGCGTTGGCGCCGACCGTGGCAAGGAAGCCGAGGCGCTTCTCGATCGCCTCCATCTCACGCTGGATGGTGACGCTCATCACCTGTTCGATGCGCTGGCGGAGTGCGGCGCGCGCCGTGGCGCTGGTCGCCAGTCCCTTGGAGACCGAGCGCCGCCATTCGCGCATGGCGGCGGAGAACACACTCGACATCGGATCGTCCGGCTTGGCGCCGACGCGGTCGTAGAGGTCCTCGAGCGAGATGCCCGACCAGAAGGTATCCTCGAAGGACTGGGCGCTGCGCTTGAGGGTTCGCAACCTGAGCACCTTCTCGAAGATGATGGCCCACGACCAGAACGAGGCGATGAGCAAGGCGATCATCACCGCCTTGACGACCCAGTCGGCCTGCATGAACAGGCCATAGACCGACATGTCGATCGTCCCGATGCCACCGCCGAGGGGGGCTCCGGCGGTTTGCGCAAACGCGTCCATTTTAGGTTCTCCGTTGGTTCAAGAGGTTTATATCCGAATATGGCGTGAGCGGGGCGGGTTGCTCCCGGAGACCTGGGCCAGAGCGGCCCGCACGAGCGGCGGCAGGCGGACCGGCCGACCGGCCGCGCCCATGCAGGCGACGGTCAGTTCGGCGCGGACCAGGATTTCGTCGCCACGGCGCGCGTGCTGGAGCATGTCCAGCGAGGCGCCGCGCAATTCACCGCAACTGGTGACGATGTCGATCGCCTCATCCAGCCGGGCGGGCTTCAGGTAGTCGATGGCACAGCGGCGGACGACCCAGTGCACATTGCGCTCCTCACGCAAGGCACTGTGCTCCTGGCCGAGCATCCGCAACAACTCGGTACGGCCGCGCTCGAGGAAGCGCAGCCAGTTGGCATAGTAAACGATGCCGGCGGCGTCGGTGTCCTCGTAGTAGACCCTGAGGGGCAGCACATGGGCGCCGTCGGCCATACGGCCGGAGGTGGGCGCGCTCACGCCTCCTCCACCTGCTCGCCCGTCGCCAGCAGGTCGAGTTGCCGTTTCTGATCCTTGGGCACGGCCAGGCCGAGGTGACGATAGCCGCCCTCCGACAACAGCCGGCCGCGCGGCGTGCGCATCAGCAGGCCGAGCTGCATCAGATAGGGCTCGATCACATCCTCGATCACGTCGCGCTGCTCGGACAGGGCCGCCGCCAGCGTCTCGGCACCCACCGGCCCGCCACTGTAGTTCTCGGCAATGCAGGCGAGGTAGCGACGATCCATGGCATCGAGGCCCCGTCCGTCGACTTCCAGCCGGACCAGCGCATCGTCGGCGACCCGGGCATCGACCACCGCGTGCCCCGCCACGGTCGAGAAGTCGCGCACGCGACGCAGCAGTCGGTTGGCCACGCGCGGCGTGCCGCGCGAGCGCTTGGCGATCTCGGCGGCACCGTCCACCGAGAGTGACATCTTCAACACGCGCGCCGCGCGCTGCACGATGGTCTCGAGTTCGGCCGTTTCGTAGAACACCATACGCAGCGGAATGCCGAAGCGCTCGCGCAACGGCCGGGTCATCAGGCCGGACCGCGTCGTGGCCCCCACCAGCGTGAACGGCGGCAGCTCGATGCGGACCGAGCGCGCGGCGGGCCCCTCGCCGATCATCAGGTCGAGCTGGAAATCCTCCATGGCGGGATAGAGCACTTCCTCGATCGCCGGATTGAGACGGTGGATCTCGTCGATGAACAGCACGTCGTGCGCCTGCAGATTGGTGAGTTGCGCCGCGAGGTCTCCCGCCTTCTGGATCACCGGTCCGGACGTGGCCCGGAATCCCGCCCCCATCTCGCGGGCCACGATCTGTGCCAGCGTCGTCTTGCCGAGCCCGGGCGGACCGTGGAACAGCACATGGTCGAGTGCCTCGCCGCGTGCCTTGGCCGCCTTGATGAAGATCTTGAGATTCTCGCGGACCTGCTTCTGGCCGATGAAATCGTCGAGGGTCTGCGGACGCAGCGCGAGTTCGGCCGTGTCCTCTTCGGTCCGCTTTGGCGCGACCAGGCGATCGGGCGTATCGGTCATCGGGCCAGCTCCTGCAAGCCAGCACGGATCACCGCATCGAGCTTGGCCTCGGCGCCCAGCCGCTGGCTCGCGCGCGCCACCGCACCGAAGGCTTCTACTCGGCGATAGCCGAGATTCACCAGGGCCGATACGGCGTCCTCGTTGAGCGAGCCGACAGGCGCCGCCATGGACTCAGCCGTCTTCGCCGCCGGCGAGGCAATTCCGAACGCGGCCGCCTTGTCCTTGAGTTCGGTTGCCAGGCGCGCGGCGAGTTTCGGCCCGACGCCGGCCGGCCGGCTGAGCGTGGCCCGGTCCTGGGCTGCGATCGCGCGGGCGATCTCGTCGGGCGAGAGCGTCGAGAGGATCGACAGCGCCACGCGCGCGCCCACGCCCTGCACCGTCGTCAGGATGCGGAACCAGTCGCGTTCGGCGGTCTCCAGGAAGCCGTAGAGCGCGATGGCATCCTCGCGCACGATGGTCTCGACCAGGACCGTCGCCTGCGTGCCGATCACGAGGTCGCGCAGGGTCCGCGCGGACGCCGAAACGAGATAGCCGACGCCGCCGACATCGACGATCGCGCTGTCGGTGTCGACCGAGTCGATCACGCCCTTCAGCTTGGCGATCATAGCGCCGCCTCGATGCGCTTGGCGGTTGCGCGGTGATGGGCGTGGCAGATCGCGACGGCGAGCGCATCGGCGGCGTCGCTGGTAGCCTCGACGCCGGGCAGCAGACGGCCGACCATCATCGCGATCTGCTGCTTGTCCGCGTGGCCTGCGCCGGTCACGGATTTCTTCACGAGGTTGGCGGCGTACTCATGCACCGGCAGGCCGGCCCGGGCGGGCGCCAGCATGACGACGCCACGCGCTTGGCCGAGCTTCAGGGTCGAGCCCGGATTGACGTTCACGAAGGTCTCCTCGACCGCGGCCTCCAGCGGACGCTGCGCCTCGATGATGGCCGACACGCCTTCGAACAGGCAGTGCAGCCGCTCCGCCAGGGTTCCCGCGACGGGGACCTTGACCACGCCGTGCGCGACATGCCGCAAACGGTTGCCTTCGACATCGATCACGCCCCAGCCGGTCAATCGCAGACCGGGATCGAGGCCGATCAATCTCATCGCGTCACGCTTCAGGCCGCGAACTTCGCAAGAGCATCGTCCGATGCCTCGAAATTTGCGTAAACGTTCTGCACGTCGTCATTGTCCTCGAGCGCGGAGATCAGGTTGAACAGCGTTTGAACCGTCTCGCCTTCGACCGGCGCCGTCGTCTTGGGCCGCCAGGTCAACTTGGCGGTCGACGGTTGGCCGAGCGATTTCTCCAGCGCCTCGCGCACGGAATTGAAGCTGTCCTGGGCGCAGTAGATCTCATGCACCCCTTCCTCGCCCTCGCCGCTCACGACGTCGTCGGCGCCGGCATCGATCGCCTTCTCGAGGACATCGTCGGCACTGCCGACGGACAGCGGAAAGCGGAATTCACCCAGACGATCGAACATGAACGACACGCTGTTGGATTCGCCCAGGTTGCCGCCGTACTTACTGAAGCTCGACCGGACCTCGCCCGCGGTGCGGTTACGGTTGTTGGTCAGCCCCTCGACGATCAGCGCCACGCCGCCCGGGCCATAGCCCTCGTAGCGGACCTCGTCATAATTGGCATCCGCGTCCGAACCCGAGCCACGCTTGATGGCGCGATCGATCGTGTCGCGCGTCATGTTGGCGTCGCGGGCCGCGATCACGGCCGCGCGGAGGCGCGGATTGGCATTGGGATCGGCCGCGCCGAGCCTCGCTGCCGTGGTGATTTCACGGATGACCTTGGTGAAGATCTTGGCCCGCTGGGCGTCTTGGCGCCCTTTGCGGTGCATGATGTTCTTGAATTGGGAATGCCCCGCCATCGACCGACAACCAGATTAAGTGATTTGGAGGCCCGCCTATACCACTTCTCGTGGGTTTTGGGAGGATCAGAGACCGTCCAAGCGGGCTTGCGGGCAAAAAAAGGCGGGGGCCGAAGCCCCCGCTAAAAAACGTCGGAACCTAGATTCCAACGCCCCCTCTAACCTTGAAGACAGTTCGCCAACGCAGCGAAAAATCGTTTAACATCAAGAGGATGCCGAATTTCCCACAGGCCGTCAACGACCGTCTTCAAGACACTCCTAATAGCTGCGAACGACCCCTGTGGGATACAAGATGCTGCAACCTAGCCGGCAGGCGGTAGGCGCCCCCCCAAGCGGAGGGGCCGGACCGACCGGGCCAGGCCGGTCTTGTCGTCGGTTTCGACCAGTGCCGCGCACAAAGTTCCTTCGCCTTCAGCCGGCGACAGGCGTTCGCCGGGCATCTTCCGGATGAAGCGCTGGACGGCCACGTCTTTTTTCATGCCGATCACCGAATCGTAGTCGCCGCACATGCCGACATCGGTCTGGTAGGCGGTGCCACCGGGCAGCACCCAGGAATCGGCGGTGGGAACGTGGCTGTGGGTGCCCAACACCGCCGATACACGGCCATCGCAGTAGTGACCGACAGACTGCTTCTCGCTGGTCGCCTCGCCATGTACATCGACCAGGATGAAGTGCGCCGACCGACCCAGCCCATATTTGCCGAGTTCGACGTCGAGGGCGCGGAACGGATCGTCGAGCGCGTCCATGAACAGCCGGCACATCACGTTGATAACGACGATCTTCTGGCCACGGGCCGTCTGGAAAAGGTTGGCGCCCCATCCGGGTGTGCCGGGCGGAAAATTGATCGGCCGCAACAGCCGCTTGTCCTGGGAAATGTAGGGGATGATCTCGCGCTGGTCCCAGGCGTGGTTGCCGGTCGTGATACAGTCGACTCCGGCCTCGTGAAGCTCATTACAGATCTTGGCGGTGATGCCGAAGCCCGCTGCCGCGTTCTCGCCGTTCACGACCACGAAATCGAGTCCGAACTCGCGGCGCAGCCGCGGAATCTCCTTGATCACCGCATCCCGGCCGGCGCGGCCCACGATGTCGCCACAAAACAGAACTTTCATGCGCTAGACAAAGGCGCAAGCGCGCCGGTCGGTCAACATCCAATCCAGGCGCTGATCGTTCGGCCCATGCGGCACTTCCGGCACGAGCTGGCTGTCGAAGCCGATGCCGACAGCCGTCACTTTGCGCCGCGCCCGCAGGCCGAGCAGCGTGCGGTCGTAGAAGCCGCCGCCATAGCCAAGGCGCCAGCCCTCCTCGTCACACGCCAGCAACGGCACCAGCAACGCATCGGGCTCGAGCGTCTTCTGCTGCGCCGAGGGCTGCAGGGTGCCGAAGACACCCGCTTCGAGTGGATCGCCCGGTCGCCAGGCGCGAAACAGCAGCGGCAGTCCCCGCCCCTGCACGACCGGAAGTGCCAGCTGGCAGCCCTTGTCGTGCAACTCGGCCATCAGCGGCCGGATGTCGATTTCGTCCTTGATCGGCCAGAAGCCCGAAACCACCGAAGCCGCATCGATCGGCCGTTCGCGGTGCATGGTGGCGAGCAGGCCGGTGGCGGCCACGCGGCGCTCCTCCTCGGAGAGGGCGCCGCGCCGGGCGAGCATGGCGGTGCGCAGGGAGCGTTTGGCGTCGATCGGGCTCATGTCGGGAATGGCAATAAAGTGGGGCGGCTCCACGATGGGCCGATGGTTCGTAAGACCTCCAAGGCCTGCTAGTGCAGGTGGGCACCGTGTGATCGGGACCAAGATCCCAACCAGGAACAGTTCCCGGGAGTTCTTATTGGCCCCGGGGTTTTAAGCGAACCACGCACCGCGCAGAATTCCGCCCCACATTCAATCTAGGCACTCGGGGCAGGCACCGCAATGAGCCCCAACCAATATGATACAGGCCCGGCTTTCAGGCCACGCCGCTCACCTTCTTGGTCATCTTGTCGACCCGGGCCGTGATCAAATCCTCGAGCGCCGTGGCCAGTGTCTCGGCGCTGTCGGTGGCGCTCGCGCGCGCATTCTCGGCCGCCTTGGCAACACCACGCGCTTCTCGGCTCTCCTCGGCTAGCAGAAGCGAGGCGAAGATCATCAGCTTGATTTCAGGGGCGCCGGGCAACTGCTTGCGCAGTTCGCAGACCTTTTCGTCGACATAGGCGGCGAGTTCCTGGACGCGCCCTTCCTCGCCATCGCCGCAGGCGAGTTCATAGGTGCGATTGGCGATCTGAATCGAAACCTGCGGCATTGTCCGCTACTCCTTTTTTGCGCCTTATCGGCGTTCGAGGGGACAGGTATTCTGACACGTCACGCACAGCGAAGCATCAACGGCGTTGGACGGCTCGGTGGATCGGCTATTCCTGGTCGGCGGCGAGCAGCGAGCGGATATACTCCATCGCCCGTTCCAGCCGACCTTCGACGTCCATCGCGACCTTCTTCAATTCGTCGTGCTGCCGTTCCAGCTTGCTGAGGCGCTTGGCCATCTCGTCGGCGCGGATCGATTCGGCACGCAGGCGCTCCTCGACCATCGATTCCAGCCGGCTGAGCGCATTGTCCACGCGGTCCTTCGCACTGGCTGCCTTGGACATCGTCCCCCCGCCGGCGGATCGCAGTTGGTCTCCCGGCTGCATCTGCTCCATCGGGTAAGGATAAGTTGCGGGGCCGGGACCGGTCAACATCTAGGCCCTGTGGAGCAACGCCCGCCGCAAGATGTTGGCCGAGCGCGAGGTTTTGCGCATTGACGCGCCAAAGTGCGGTCGGCATGTTGCGCGCCGCCCCCGAAAAACCTACGGCGTATGCACAAAATGACCAATCAGACCGCCGCCCCACGTAACATGGCGAACGCCATCCGGGCTCTCGCCATGGATGCCGTGCAGCTGGCGGACTCGGGCCATCCCGGCATGCCGATGGGCATGGCCGACGTCGCGACTGTCCTGTTCTCGAAATTCCTGAAGTTCGACTCGTCCGAGCCCAACTGGCCCGATCGCGACCGCTTCATCCTGTCGGCCGGCCACGGCTCGATGCTGCTCTACTCGCTGCTGCATCTGACCGGCTACGCCGACATGACGCTCGACGAGCTGAAAAACTTCCGGCAGCTCGGCAGCCGCACCGCCGGCCACCCCGAGTACGGCCACGCCAGCGGCATCGAGACCACGACCGGCCCACTGGGACAGGGCCTGGGCAATTCGGTCGGCTTCGCCATCGCCGAGCGCCTGCTGGCCGAGCGTTTCGGACGCGATCTCGTCGACCACTTCACCTATGTCATCGCCGGCGACGGCTGCTTGATGGAAGGCGTCGGACAGGAGGCGATCACCCTGGCGGGACATCTCGGTCTCGGCCGCCTGATCGTTCTGTTCGACGACAACGGCATTTCGATCGATGGCGCCACCTCGCTCAGTACTTCCGAGGATCACAAGAAGCGCTTCGCGGCCGCGGGCTGGCATGTGCTGGCGGTCGACGGCCACGATGCCGAGGCCGTCACCCGCGCCATCCGCAAGGCGCGCAACGTCACCGACAGGCCGTCGCTGATCGCCTGCAAGACGGTGATCGGCTACGGCGCGCCGACCAAGGCCGGCACCGCGGCCACGCACGGCTCGCCGCTCGGCAAGGACGAGATCGCAGGCGCGCGCCAGAAGCTCGGCTGGAGCCACGGCCCGTTCGACATCCCCGAGGCGATTTTCTCGGCGTGGCGAAAGATCGGCGCGCGCGGCAAGACGGCGCGCCGCAAGTGGGCCAAGCGGCTCGCAGAGGTGAGTGCCGAGGAGCGGACGGAATTCGCCCGCCGCCAGCGCGGCGACATCCCCGCGTCGGTCGGCGAGGCGATCGCTGCCTTCAAGACCAAGGCTGCGACCGACAAGCCGGCCTGGGCCACACGCAAGTCGAGCCAGGAAGTGCTCGAGGTCATCAACCCGGTGCTGCCCGACACGATCGGCGGCTCGGCCGACCTCACGGGCTCGAACAATACGAAGACGGCAGGTCTCAAGCCTTTCACCAAGACCGACGCCTCCGGCCGCTACATCTATTACGGCATCCGCGAGCATGCGATGGCCGCGGCCATGAATGGCATGGCGCTGCATGGCGGCGTGATCCCCTACGGCGGCACATTCCTGGTGTTCACCGACTATTGCCGCGGCTCCATCCGCCTCTCGGCGCTGATGGGGCTGCGGGTGATCTACGTGATGACCCACGATTCGATCGGCCTCGGCGAAGACGGGCCCACGCATCAGCCGGTCGAGCATCTGGCGGCGCTGCGGGCCATTCCAAACCTCCGCGTGCTGCGCCCGGCCGACGCCATCGAGACGGCGGAATGCTGGCAGCTCGCGCTCGAGTCGCTGCATGCCCCCAGCGTCCTCGCACTCACGCGCCAGAACCTGCCGACGGTGCGCGGTGCCGGCGACGAGAACCTGTGTGCCCGCGGCGCCTACATTCTCGCGGGCGACCCATCGGCCGGCGTCCGCCTGATCGCCTCGGGCTCCGAGGTTCAATTGGCACTCGCCGCCCGCGACCTGCTGGTCAAGGACG
>JAUXST010000483.1 GCA_030679805.1 Reyranella sp.
CTCGACTACATCCACACGCTGGAAATGCGGTTTGTCGGCCAGGCCTTCGAGGTCGGCGTCGAAATTCCCTCGGATCGTCTGGGCTCGCTCGATGGCGCCTATCTCGCCGGCCTGTTCGCCGATGCCCATCATCGGACATTCATGCACGGCGCCACGCTCGATCGCGCCGTCGAGATCGTGACCTTGCGCGTGGGCGCCACCCTGCCGATCGGCGCCATTCCCCAACTCGACCGCGAGAAGCTGGCGGCGCGCGCCCCCCAGCAGGCCAAGATCTTCCACGATGAGGCTTGGCTCGACTGCGCCCGCTACACCGCCGAAGCGCTAACTTCAGGCCAGACGATCGTCGGGCCCGCCGTGGTCGAAGGCTACACCGCCACCACTTGGGTGCCGCCGGGCTGGACAGCCGAACTCGACCCGACCGACAATCTGATTCTTCGGAGGTCCGCATGAGCCAGCTGGGTCCCATCGACTATGCGGTAATCAGCCAGGCGCTGATCGCCTCGGCGCGCGAGATGGGCGTAAAGCTCATTCGGTCGGCCTACTCCACCATCCTGCGCGAGGCCCGCGACGGTTCGGCCGGCCTGATGGACCGCTTCGGCAACACCGTGGCCCAGGCCGAACTCATTCCCATGCAGCTCGGACCGATCGGCGAGACCTTGCGTGCTTGTCTCAGGCGCCATCCGGTCGAGACGCTCAAGGAAGGCGACTTCCTGATCAACAACGACCCGTTCGAGGGCGGCCAGCACATTCCCGACGTGTTCATTTTCACGCCGATCTTCGTGTCAGGCCGCGTCGTGGGCTTCGGCGCCTCGGTCGCGCACCATCTCGATCTCGGCGGCGGCGCTCCCGGCCTCAACATCCACGCGTCGGACGTCTACCAGGAGGGGCTCCGCTTCCCACCCAGCAAGTACGACTTCCAGCGCGACTGGAACGGCGGCTCGTTCGAGCGCCTCGTCACCGCCAACGTCCGCGTGCCTGACCTCACCATTGGCGACTTCAATGCGCAGTTCGCCGCCAACGCCATCGGCGTGATGCGCGTGAAGCAGCTGTGCGAGCGCTACGGCACCGACAAGGTCGAAGCGGCGATGAAGGAGATGCAGGACTATTCCGAACGTCGCGTCCGCGCCGCTATCGCCCAGGCGCCCAAAGGCACCTTCTACGGCGAGGACGCGGTCGACGACGACGGCCTCACCGACGAGCCGCTGGTTGTGAAGGCCAAGGTCACCATCTCCGAGGATTCGGTCGAGATCGATTTCGAAGGCACCTGCGCGCAGGTGAAACGCAACCTCAACTGTCCCTACTCCAGCACCCTCTCCGCAGCCCTCAGCTGCGTAAAATCGGTGCTGACCAGCCCGGACATTCCCTACAACGAGGGCATGGCGCGGCCGATTACGATCAAGGTGCCATACGGCTCGCTGCTCAATCCCAGGCCGCCGGCGCCAGTGCGGGCGCGCATGATCCCGGCCTACCGCGTGTTCAATGCCGTGATGAAGGCGATGGCGCAGGCGCTGCCCGACAAAGTGATCGCCACCGGCTTCGATTGCACCACGGCCTTCTGCCTCTCTCACCTCGGCGAGAAGGGCTATAGCGTCTATCTCGAAATCTTCGGCGGTGGCTATGGCGCCTCGCGCGGCGCCGACGGCTGCGACGCCGTCGATTCGCCGCTCAGCAACTGTTCCAACGCGCCGGTCGAATCACTCGACATCGACTACGACTTCTTCCGCATCGTCGGCTACGAGCTGGCACCCGACTCGTTTGGGCTCGGCGCCCGCCGCGGTGGCGCGGGCTTCACCCGGCGCTGCGAGATCCTGCGCGACGACGTACAACTCGCGATCTACTCCGACCGCTTTCGCCTCGCCCCTGAAGGGCTTTTGGGCGGCGAGCCCGGCCAGCGCGGCTACTGTCACGTTCACCGCGCCAACGGCACCGTGGAAGAGCTGCGCAGCAAGGCCGCCGTCGACCTCGCCAAGGGCGACATCGTGGAAATGTTCGTGGGCGGCGGCGCCGGCTTCGGCCGCGTCGAGGAGCGGCCGGATTCCATGATCGAGCGCGATCTGGCCGATGGACTGCTTACGCACGATCCGAGAGTGGCGCGGAAGCTGGCGGCCGAATAGCTACATCATCCCGACCGATTTCAGGTAGAGGTCGCTGGCCTCCCACGTCAGCGGTCCGGGCTCACCGTCGCCGATCACGCGACCGTCGATCCTGGTGACAGGCGTTACACCGCCCAGGGTCCCTGTCACGAAGGCTTCGTCGGCCGCATAGACCTGCGCCAGGGTGAAATCGCATTCGCGCGCGACCTTGCCGGCACGACGCCAGACGTCGACTACATTGGCCTGGGTGATGCCCTTGAAGCTGTAGGCCCCGGTCGAGGTCCATATCTCGCCACGGCGCACGATGAAGAAGTTGGTCGAATTGCAGGAAGCCACGAACCCACGCGGGTCGAGCATCAACGCCTCGTCGGCGCCGGCATTGATGGCCTGGATGAGCGCCTGGATGAGGTTCAGCCGGCTGTGCGAATTCAGCCGCAGATCGAAGACGTCGGGCGTGCTGGTACGGAAGGTCGATGTGAAGAGCGCGAGCCCGCGGGCCTTGGCCTCAGGATTGGGCTTCTTGTACTCGGCCACGATGACGATCGTGGCACCGCCGATCACGAAGCGCGGATCCTGGTTGGGCGTCGACTTGAGGCCACGCGTGATCATCAGCCGGACATGCGCGCCGTCGGTCATGCCGTTCCTGTCCAGCGTGTCCTGAACGGCTTTCACGACGCCCTCGCGGGTGAGGCCGATATCGAGCGCGATCGAGCGGGCGCCCTCGAACAGGCGGTCGAGATGGGCTTCGAGACTGATCAGCCTGCCCTTCACCAGGCGCAGGCCTTCCCACACGCCGTCGCCCAGCGCGAAGCCCGAATCGAACACCGAGACGACGGCCTCGTTGCGCGGCACGAAGGTACCGTTGACGTAGACCAGCACCCGGTCGTTGCGCGCGTCGGCCATATAACCCTGCGCCGAGGAATTCGTCGTCATCTTCTTGTCCTTACAGGCTGTATTGCTTGTGGCTTGCGAGGAAAGCGCGCGTGCGCTCTCGCTGCGGATTCTTCAGCACCTCGTCCGGCGTCCCCGATTCATGGATGGTGCCGTCGGCAAGGAAGATCACGCGCGTCGCCACGTGATAGGCGAAGCCCAGTTCGTGCGTGACCAGCAGCATGGTGCGGCCTTCGTCAGCGAGGTCGCGGATGACGCCGAGCACCTCGCCGACCAGTTCGGGATCGAGCGCCGAGGTCGGTTCGTCGAACAGCAGCAATTCCGGGTCCATAGCAAGCGCACGGGCAATCGCCACGCGCTGCTTCTGGCCGCCCGAGAGATGCGCAGGATAGGCGGCGGCCTTGTCGCCGAGGCCGACGCGCTTGAGTTCGGCCTCTGCCCGCACACGCGCCGCCTCCTTGCGCATGCGGCGCACGGTGCGGAGCCCTTCCATGACGTTGCCAACCGCCGTCATGTGGGGAAAGAGGTTGAACTGCTGGAATACCATGCCGATGCGCTGACGCACCTGGGTGAGTTCGCT
>JAUXST010000484.1 GCA_030679805.1 Reyranella sp.
ACGCCCGCGAGCGAACGCTCGTGCTGGCCGAAGTGGTCTTCGACCAGCGGGGAATGGTCGAGGATTTCGGGCTGCTGTTTTCGGAAACCGCGACCCGCTTCTTCTCGGTGAACGGCCAGCGGCGGCCGACCATCACGATGCGCCCGGGCGAAGTCCAGCGCTGGCGGCTGATTGGTGCCGGCTACCAGAATGACATGTTCCTCGAACTGGAGAAGCACGACCTGCACGTCATCGCCTATGACGGCATCCAGCTGGGCGGCGTCGAAAGTCTAAAGAACCTGCTGATGGCCCCTGGCCAGCGCGCCGACGTCCTGGTCCAGGCGGGCGCCCCCGGCACCTACGAGTTCCGCGCCCTGCCCTACGACCAGGGCTATCCGTCGCCCACCGGCCCGGTGGCGCGTGTGGTCGTCGCGGGCGACCCGATGCCGATGAAGCTGCCGGCGGCCCTGCCGAAGCCTCCGCTCGAGACCATCCGCGATGCCGAGATCACCGGCAGGCGCACGCTCACCTTCTCGGCCATCTCGCCGGAAGCCGAAGCCGCCGGCCATTGGTCGGAGTTCAGTTTCCTCATCGACGGCAAGAAGTTCGACCCCAACCGCATCGACCAGCGCGTCAAGGTCGGTGCCGTCGAGGAGTGGACGATCAACAACATCCACTTCCACGACCACGCCTTTCACATTCACACCAATCCGTTCCAGGTCACCCAGGTGAACGGCAAGCCGACGCCGAACCTGCCGTGGCGCGACACGGTCGTCGTGCCACGCAACGGCAGCCTGGTGTTCCGCTCGCGCTTCCTCGACTACACCGGCATCTACATGCTGCACTGTCACATGATGAACCACGAAGAGATGGGCATGATGCAGACCGTTGAAGTCTACAAGGACTGACCTTGGGGCAGACATGAACCTGAACACAATCGTCGAGGTAAAGCGCCCCAGCTCGGCCGAGCAGATCGGCCAATGGCGCGCCGGCTATGCCTGGCTGGCCGGCGGAACCTGGCTCTTCTCGGAGCCGCAGGTCGCCACCAGCACGTTGATCGACCTGGACAGCCTCGGTTGGACACCGCTCACCGCGACGGCCGAGGGACTCGAGATCGCCGCGACCTGCCGCATCGCCGATCTCCATGCCTTCAAGGGTCCACCCGCGTGGCGGGCCGTTCCGCTGTTCCACGGCTGCATCGATGCATTCCTGATGTCGTTCAAGATCTGGAACGCCGCCACCGTCGGCGGCAACGTCTGCATGTCTTTGCCCGCCGGCGCCATGATCTCGCTCACTGCGGCACTCGACGGCGTCTGCACGCTGTGGCCGCGCCCCAATCAGTCCAATGGGGGCCAGCCGCGGGAGGTCACGGTCGCCGACTTCGTCACCGGCAATCACAAGAACGTGCTGGAGAAGGGTGAGCTGCTGCGCTCGATCCGCCTGCCCGCCTCGGCGCTTTCCAAGCGCTACGCCATGCGGCAGATGTCGCTCACCCATCTCGGACGCTCGGCGGCGCTGCTCGTCGGCACGGCCGGCGACGACGGCAGCGACTTCCTGCTCACGATCACCGCCGCGACGCCGCGGCCGGTGCAGCTGCGCTTCGCAAAAATGCCTTCGGCCGACGATCTGCGCCAAGCCATAAACCAACGGTTGCCGGCAGACGGCTACTTCCAGGACGTGCATGGCTCCGCGAGTTACAAACGCCACCTCACCTACTATTTCGCCGAACAGATCCGCGCGGAACTCGCATGAGCAAGTTCGAAGTCAACGGCCACCTCTATTCGGCCGAGCCGCAGCCCGGCCAGTGCCTGCGCACTTTCCTGCGCGACCTCGAAGTATTCGGCGTCAAGAAGGGCTGCGACGCAGGCGACTGCGGCGCCTGCACGGTGTGGCTCGACGGCAAGCCGTTCCATTCCTGCCTCGTCCCCGCCTTCCGCGGCGAAGGCCGCAAGATCACCACCATCGAGGGCCTCGCCAAGGACGGCAAGCTGCATCCGGTACAGCAGGCGTTCCGTGACGCCCAGGCCTTCCAGTGCGGCTTCTGCGCCGCCGGCATGATCATGACCACGGCCTCGGCCACGTTCGACGAGGCGCACAAGGCCGATCTGCCGCACGCGCTGAAGGGCAATCTCTGCCGCTGCACCGGCTACCGCTCGATCGACGATGCCTTGCGCGGCAAGAGCAACATCGAGGAGGACGTCCCCGGCAAGGCGCTGGGCGCCAGCCTGCCCAATCCCTTCACCGACGCCATCCTGACGGGCAAGGCGCGCTACACGATGGACATTGCGATGGAGGGCATGCTGCACCTGAAGGTGCTGCGCTCGCCGCATGCCCATGCCCGCATCACGCGCATCGAACGGACCAAGGCCCAGGCCGTTCCCGGCGTGGTCGCGGTCTATACCTGGGAAGACCTGCCGCGCCGGCTCTACAGCTCGGCCCTGCATGAAGACCACCTTGTCGATCCCGACGACACCTACATGCTGGACAATGTCGCGCGCTTTGCCGGCCAGCGCATCGCCGCCGTGGTGGCGGAAAGCGAGGGCGCCGCCGAGGCCGGTTGCCGCGCGTTGGAAGTCGAGTACGAAATCCTGCCGGCCGTATTCGATCCGGTCGCCGCCATGGAGCCCGGTGCACCGCTGCTGCACGACAAGGACGATGTCGTCACGCAAAAAGACAACATCTTCTGCACGCTCCAGGGCGAGATCGGCGATGTGGCAAAGGGCTTCAAGGAAGCCGACGCCGTGCACGAGATGACCTATTCCACGTCACGCGTGCAGCATGTCCATCTCGAAACCCACGGCTCGATCGCCTGGAAAGGGGAGGACAACCGCTGGCACGTGCGCACCACTTCACAGGCGCCGTTCGCTGCTCGCACGAAGCTCGCCTATTTGATGGGTATCCCCGTCCGAGATCTGCACGTCTTCACTGAGCGCGTCGGCGGCGGCTTCGGCGGCAAGCAGGAGATGGTCTCAGAGGATCTCGTCCTGTTCGCCACCATGAAGCTCGGCCGTCCCGTGAAGTGGGAATGGACCCGCGAGGAGGAATTCCACGGCGCCACGACGCGGCACCAGATGACGACCAAGGTCAAGATCGGCGCCAAAAAGGACGGCATGCTGACGGCACTCGACGTGCATGTCGTGTCCAACACCGGCGCCTATGGCGGCCACGGCAGCGAAACGCTGGGAGCGGCGATGGGGGCGCCACTGGCCGCCTATCGCTGCGACAACAAGAAGGGCGTGGGCCACGCGGTCTACACCAACATGGTGCCGGGCGGCGGCTTCCGCGGCTATGGCGCCTCGCAGACGACCTTCGCGATCGAGTGTGCGATCGACGAAATGGCGCGCCTCCTCGGCATCGATCCCTTCGTGATGCGGCGCAAGAACGTCGTCAGGCCGGGCGACAACATCGAATCGATCTGGAAGGAACCAAGCGACTCGAGCTTCGGCAGCTACGGCATCACGGAATGTCTCGACATCGTGGAACGCGAGCTGGCCAAGGGCAACGGCGTCGCCAAGCCGGACGGCGCGGACTGGGCCGAGGGGACTGGGGTGGCGCTGGCGATGATGGACTGCGGCCCGCCGACCGAACATCGTTCGGGGGCCGCGATGAAGCTTCTCGCCGACGGCACCTATCATCTCGCGGTCGGCTCCTCGGAGATGGGCAACGGCATCACCACGGCGCACAAGCAGATCGCCGCCTCCATCGTGGGCGTGCGGGCCCGCGACGTCGACATCGTCAACGCCGACACCGACCGCACGCCCTACGATACCGGCACCTTCGCCAGCACCGGCACGGTGGTGGCGGGCAAGGCCGTCCACATCACCGCCGAGGCGATGCGTGACGACATCCTCGATTTCGCCTGCCGTCACACCGGCGCCGAGCGCGACATGTGCCGGCTCGACAACGACGCGGTCGTCTGCGGCAACAAGCGGATCGCGCTTGGCGAGCTTTTTGCCGCCGGCGCCAAGGTCGGCCATCGCTTCGAGGTCAGCCGCAGGGCCTACCTGTCGCCGCGCACGATCGCCTTCAACGTGCAGGGCGTGCGGCTGGCGGTGCACCGCATCACCGGCCAGATCCGCGTCCTGCACAGCGTGCATGCCGCCGACATCGGTGTTCCCATCAATCCGATGCAGTGCCGCGGTCAGCTCGATGGCGCCGTCGCCATGGGCTACGGCTGGGCGCTGACCGAGAACATGGTCCATGACGAGGGCCACATGGTGAACCCGCAGCTGCGCAACTACCGTATCCCGGCCTTCGCCGACACACCGCACACCGACATCTTCTTTGCCGACACCCACGACAAGATCGGGCCGCTGGGCGCAAAATCCCAGGGCGAGTGCGGCATCAATCCGGTGGCGCCGGCGGTGTCCAATGCGCTGGCCAACGCCACGGGCGTGCGCTTCGCCCACCTGCCCTTCGCGCCCGACCGGCTGTTCGCCAGGCTGGCCAAAACGTGACCGGCACCGGCCGAAGCGTCAGCATCGTGACGCAAACCTGCGTACGGCCCGAGCGTGCCGACGACTTCGCGCGCTGGCAGGGCCAGACCAGCAGTGTGATCCATGACTTTCCCGGCTTCCTCGAGCAGCAGCTGCTGCCGCCCAGCCCGCCGCTGCAGGTCGACTGGGTGATCCTGCAGCGCTTCACGAGCCTTGCCGACGCCCAGCGCTGGCTGGCCTCGGCCGAACGCCAGAAGCGCATCGAAGGGGCCGCGCCCATGCTGGTGGGCCGCGACGACGTGCACATCGTCCAGGACGACTCGGGCGGCATCAAGCCCGCACCGGCCTCGGCGATGATTTCCACGCGCGTGAAGCCGGGCAAGGAAGCCGAGTATCGTATCTGGGAACGCAAGATCGCCGCGGCCCAGTCCAAGGCACCCGGCCTGCAGGGCTACCGCTTCGAGCCGCCGGTGCCGGGCGTCCAGGAGGACTACGTCGCCATCCTGCGCTTCGACACCGAGGCCAACCTGCAGGCCTGGCTCGACTCGCCGGAACGCAAGGCCCTCGTCGAGGAAGCTGCCCCGCTCACCGAGGAGTTCCACGCCCGCATCGCCAGCTCGGGCTTCGAGCAGTGGTTCCGGGATACCGCCGCGCCGGGCGCACCGCTGCCCGTGTGGAAGATGGACATGCTCGTGCTGCTGATGCTCTACCCGATCGTCTTCCTGTTCGGGGTATTCGTGGGCGCGCCGCTGTTCAGCAACGTGCTCGGCCTGTCCCTTGCCGTCTCGCTGTTCCTCGGAAACATCGTGAGCGTCGGACTGACGGG
>JAUXST010000488.1 GCA_030679805.1 Reyranella sp.
CGCGAACGGGCGCGGCTCGAGCAGGTCGAAGCCGAGAAACATATCGACCTGCACCTGTCGGGAATGTCGCGGCTCACCGGCATCGATTTCTCCAAATTCGACCTCGACACGCCGCTGCCGGAACTCAGCACCAACGGGCATCAGTCCTCGCTCGCCAAATGGATCGGCAAGACACCGCGCTCGATCGTGCAGAGCTACGCCAGGAAGGCCGGCATCGACTTCACGGGTACCGCCGATCATGTCGCGGGCATGATGCAGGACCTCATGGAAGAGGTGGGCGGCGACGGCTTTCTCATCTTCAACAGCTACTTCGACCGGCGCTACGTCATGGAAGTGTGCGACGGGCTGGTGCCGGAGCTGCAGCGCCGCGGCCTCACGCGAAAGGCCTATGCGCACAAGACCTTCCGCGAAAACCTGCTGGAGTTCTAGCCATGACCGACAGCAAGGGCGGCGAAGTGGGCGGCAGCATTCGTGCCCGCCTGCCCTACCTGCCGATCCACAAGCGGCCGCCGCTGAAACTTCCCGGCGATGCCCGCGTGGCGGTGTGGACGATCGTCAATGTCGAGAACTGGAGCCCGACCGGTGCGATGCCGCGCGCCGTGCTGCCGCCGCCGATGGGACAGCCGCTGCTGCCCGACGTGCCGAACTGGGCCTGGCACGAGTACGGCATGCGCGTGGGCTTCTGGCGCTTTCTCGAAGTCCTGGGCAGCCGCAAGCTCAAGGCGACCTTTGCCGTAAACGGCACGGCCTGCTCGCTCTATCGCGAGGCCTGCGAGGCGGCGCGCGATGCCGGCTGGGATTTCATGGGCCACGGCTTCGTGCAGAAACCCATGCACCGGGTCGAGGACCAGCGCGCCGCCATCGCCGACACCATCGCGGCGATCAAGGACTTCACCGGCAAGCCACCGCGCGGCTGGGAGAGTCCCGGTCTCACCGAGACCGACGAGACGCTCGACCTGCTGGCCGAGGCCGGCATTGAATATGTCGCCGATTGGGTGCTCGACGAGCAGCCCGTTTCGCTGAAAACGCGGGCCGGCGAGATCGTCTCGGTGCCCTACACCGTCGAGATCAACGACGTCGTCATCAGCGCCGTCCAGCAGCAGCCTTCGGACGAGATCCTACGCCGCGGCCGCGACCACTTCGACCGGCTCTATCTCGACGGCGCAAAAGCGCCACGCGTGATGGCGATCTCGATCCATCCCTACCTCACCGGCGTGCCGCACCGGATCAAATATCTGGAGATGCTCTACGATTACATTCTCGGCCACACCGGCGTGGTGATGTGGACCGGTGCCGAGATCCTCGATTGGTATCGCACGCAACCGCGGGCCTGATCCAATTCTTCCCCCGTCTGCCTAATCGAGCGTCAGGGTGTTGCGCACATTGTCGATCGCCCAGCCGTTGAGCCGGCGCAGGACGCTCTGCCCCAGCAGCACCCGGCTGTTGGGCGCGCTGACGGTGGCGACGACATTTTCCATGACCTTGTCGCCGATCTGCAGGGTCCGCAGCCGGAACACGCGCTGCTGCACACCCTTGCCGTCGGCCAGGATATAGCGGCGCTGCCCCAGCCCGTCGTCGTCGGTCAGGCTGCCGTTGCGGCGCAGTTCGTCGGCGACTTCCTGCGGGATCTGCAGGTTGCTGGCGCCCGAATCGAGGATCGCGAATTGCTTGACGGTGCCGTTCAGCACGACCGGCGCCACGAAAATGCCGCCTGCCCGCGCGAGCTGCACCGTGGTCCTGGGCGGGGTGGCCGCCGTTGCGGTGGGGCACGGACGCCAAGCATCGGCCGCGGCCTGCGCGTCCGGGCAGAAATTCATCTGCATCAGCCGCTTGGCGTAAGTGTCCCGCTGCTCGCAGGCGGCTACCGCCGCCAGCGCCGTGGCGGCCGGGCTGCGGCAGGTCTCGTTATTGGAACGCCAAGCGGCAATGACCTGTTGCGGCGCGCCGCCCGAATCCTGGGCAGCGGCCCGGTCAGACAGTACAGCGCCCGACAGCACGGCAATCGACGCGAGCAGGCTCAGCGTGCTGCGCAAGTGCCGTTACTTCTTCGCGCCCGGCAGAAAATCGTCGAGCGGCACGCCGAAGCTGTTGAGCGCCCACGAGACGAGATTGTACTGGCCGATGGTGAAGACCACGTCCATGAGCTGCTCGGTCGAATACTTCTTGGCAAGCACCGCCCAGGTCGTGTCGGAAACGACAGAGTTCTCGTAGAGATCGTCGGCGGCCTGCATCAGCGCCGCCTCATGCTCGCTCCAGGCGCCCTTGGGGCCCTTCTTGATGTTCTCGACGTCGGCATCGGTGACGCCGCCTTTCTTGGCGATCAGCTCGTGCTGGGCGAATTCGTACTCGGCCTGGTTCAGCCAGCCGATCCTGAGAATCAAGAACTCGCGGTCGCGGAACGGCAGGGTCTGCTTGCCCAGCACGTGACCGGCAAACGGCGTCCAGCGCTTCACCAGCTTGGGGTGGTGGGCCAGCACCTTGAAGATGTTGAAGATCTGGCCGTTCATCGCGTTCTTCTCGACGGTCTCGCGATCCTCGGGGGCCATGGTGGCGAGATCGCGCATCGGAATGCGCTGCTTGCGCTGGATCATCGTGTTTCCTCCCTTTTGCTGAAACTACCGCCCCTTGGCTTTCCGCCAGGCCGCGAAACCGGCCAGGGTTTTGTCGTCGGTGGCGGGATAGAGACCGAAGATGCCGCGGCCCTTGCGGACTTCCTCGGTGACGAAATCCTCGAAGGCCGTCATCTCGAAGGCTTCCTCCGCGATCTCGTCGGCGAGATGGGCCGGAATGACGATGACGCCGTCGCTGTCACCCAGGATCACGTCGCCGGGAAAGACCGGGGCATCACCACAGCCGATCGGCACATTGATGTCGATCGCCTGATGGAGCGTGAGGTTGGTGGGCGCGCTGGGGCGGTGATGGTAGGCGGGAAAGCCCAGCTTGCCGATCTCGGCCGAATCGCGGAAACCGCCGTCGGTAACGACGCCCGCCACGCCACGCTTCATGAGGCGCGTCACCAGGATGGCCCCCGCTGAGGCCGCCCGCGCGTCCTTGCGGCTGTCCATCACCAGCACGGCGCCGGGCGGGCAATCCTCGATCGCCTTCCGCTGCGGATGGCTGCGGTCGCGGAACACCGTGAGCTGGTTCAGGTCCTCGCGCGCCGGGATGTAGCGGAGCGTGAACGCCTCGCCGACCAGTACGGGCTGATCGGGCGACAGCGGATGGACGTCCTGGATGAACTGGGTGCGGAAGCCGCGCTTGAACAACGCGGTGGCGACGGTGGCGGTGCTGATGGCTTTCAGCTTGGCGCGGGTCGCCGGTTTGAGCACCGTCATGATTTCACTCCCCTTCTCATCGTCACTGCCGCTACGCCAGCAGGTCGCTTCCGGAAAGCGCCCGGCCGGTCTTTGCCTCCAGGATGATGGCTCCGAGGCCGGCGAGCTTGGCGAAAAAGTTGGGAAAAGTCTTGCGTACGCAGTCAGGCTTGCGCAGCCGGATTCCGGGTACGCGCAGGCCAAGCATGCCAAAGCACATGGCGATGCGGTGATCGTTGTAGGTCTCGATCTCGGCGCCGTTCAGCGGGCCGGGATGGACGGTGAGCGTGTCGCCGGTCTCTTCAACGCGCGCGCCGCATTTGGTGAGTTCGGTGCGGAGCGCCATGACACGCTCGCATTCCTGGACCCTGAGGCGCCCAAGATCGGTGAATTGCGTCGCCGTCGGCGCAAAAGGCGCGAGCACGATTGCGGTCATGATGCTGTCCGCCAAGTCGAACCGGCGCGAATAGGCCGGGCGCCACTCCCGCTGCACGATCAGGTCGAGGAATTTCTGATCGGCCTGCATGCCGCTCCTGGGAACGGGCATGACCGTGACGTGGCAACCGGCTTCGCGCAGAAGCCAATCCGCTCCCCAGAAGTAGCTAGCGCCTGACGCATCCGCCTCGATGTCGTAGACGCCACGGTTGGACGGAAAGTCAGCCACCAGACGTCGCGTCATATCGACATAGGGCAGCTCGTCCTCGTTGGCGCCCGTGACACCGACCGTCCAGCCACCGACGTCGGCGCAGAGGAGCAACGCCGAGGCAAACTGCGAGCTTTCCCCGACACTGACGCTGCACGTCGCGCCCGGGCGCGGGCCGGTGCCGTGAACGACGGCGGGCAGCCGGTCGTTGGGCGTATCGACCCGATAACCCAGCTCGCGCAATGCCTTGACCAGGGCGGCTTGCGGTCGCTCGTGCATGCGGGCGATGCCGCTCACCCGGAAGCTGCCATGGCCGAGGCACAACAGAGGCGGCAGGAAGCGCGCGGCCGTGCCGGCATTCTCGACGAAGAGTTCGAGCGGTCGCTCGGGCGTGCCGGCGTTGGGGATCCTGCCGCCGCCCCCATCGACCGTGAGGGTGCGGTTCGCCGGCTCGGCCGGGTCCTCCGTCACCCGGATGCCGAACCCCAGCCGTTCGAGGCATTCGACCATCGCCTGCGTATCCTCGCTCCACAAGGCACCACGCAGAACCACGGGGCCGCTTGCAAGGGCGGCAAGGACCAGAGCACGATTGGTCAGGCTCTTGGAGCCCGGCAGGACGACCGTCGCATCCATCCGTCGAGCGGGCGGAACGATCTCGATGAGGTCAGGCAGCATGAAGCGGCTGGACCGGCTCAGTAAATCGACGGTTCGGCCACCGGGGCGCCGAACGACGTTTCGAGGAAGTCGAAGTCGCAGCCCTCGTTGGCCTGCTTGATGTGGCGGGTGAACATCCAGCCGTAGCCACGTTCGTAGCGCGGTTCGGGCTTCTTCCAGGCGGCGCGGCGCCGGGCCAGCTCCTCGTCCGACACGTTCATGTCGATAGTGCGCTTGTCGACATCGAGCGAGATCATGTCGCCGGTGCGCACCAGCGCCAGCGGCCCGCCGACGTAGGACTCCGGCGAGACGTGCAGGATGCAGGCGCCGTAGCTGGTGCCGCTCATGCGGCTGTCGGAGAGCCGCACCATGTCGCGCACGCCCTGCTTCACCAGCTTCTTCGGGATCGGCAGCATGCCCCACTCCGGCATGCCCGGGCCGCCCTGCGGGCCGGCGTTGCGCAGGATCAGCACCGTGTCTTCCGTGACGTCGAGATCGTCGCGGTCGATCGCCTCCTTCATCGACGGATAGTCGTCGAACACCAGCGCCGGGCCGGTATGCTTCAGGAATTTCGGCGCACAAGCCGAAGGTTTGATCACACAGCCGTCGGGCGCCAGGTTGCCCTTCAGCACCGCGAGCGCGCCTTCCTTGTAGATCGCGTTCGCCGGTGTGCGGATGACGTCGTCGTTATAGATCTCGGCGCCGGCGACGTTCTCGCCCACCGTCTTGCCGGTGACGGTCATCGTGTCGAGATGCAGGTGACCCCGGATCTGCTCCATCAGGCCGGGCAGGCCGCCGGCATAGAAGAAATCCTCCATCAGATATTTGTCGCCGCTCGGGCGGATGTTGGCGATGACGGGCACCTTGCGGCTGGCGCGCTCGAAATCGTCGAGGCCGACGTCCTGGCCGGCGCGGCGTGCCATTGCGATCAGGTGGATGATGGCGTTGGTCGAGCAGCCTACGGCCATGGCCACGGTGATGGCGTTCAGGAACGCCTCCCTGGTCAGAATCTTCTTTGGCGTGAGATCCTCCCACACCATCTCGACGATGCGGCGGCCCGACTCGGCGCTCATGCGGATATGGTTGGCATCGGCCGCCGGGATAGACGAGGCGCCCGGCAAGGTCATGCCCAGCGTCTCGGCCATCGCCATCATGGTGGCGGCCGTGCCCATGGTCATGCAGGTGCCGTAGCTCCGCGCAATGCCCGCTTCGACATCGACCCAGTCGTCGTCGGAGATCTTTCCCGCGCGCCTTTCATCCCAGTACTTCCAGGCATCGGATCCCGAGCCCAGCACCTTGCCCTTCCAGTTGCCGCGCAGCATCGGCCCGGCCGGCAGGTAGATCGCGGGCAGGCCCATGCTGATGGCGCCCAGCAGCAACGCGGGCGTGGTCTTGTCGCAGCCGCCCATCAGCACAACCCCGTCCACAGGATGCCCGCGCAACAACTCCTCGGCGTCCATCGCCAGCAGGTTGCGGTAGAGCATGGTGGTGGGCTTGAGGAAGCTCTCCGACAGCGACAGCGCCGGCAGCTCCATCGGGAAGCCGCCGGCCTGCAGGATGCCGCGCTTCACGTCGTCGACGCGGCTCTTGAAATGCATGTGGCAGGGCTGGGCGTCCGACCACGTGTTCAGGATGGCGATGACCGGCCGGCCGGCCCATTCTTCCGGCGCGTAGCCCATCTGCATGGCCCGCGAGCGGTGGCCGAAGGCGCGCAGGTCGTCTGGCGCGAACCAGCGCGCACTGCGCAGCTCAGCAGGTTTCTTTCTCTTGGTGCCGGTCATTGGATCTCCCTCCGGCACCGAGGGAATACGTTAGCGCATCCGAGGTCAAGCTATGGGCGGGGCGCCTCGACCATCGGCGAGGGCTGCAGACGAGCGGCCGCCAGCTTGGCATGGCCGGGTGTCATGAACTGCACGCCGTCCAGCTCGAAAAACGGACGCGCGACCGCATGGAAGCGAAAGGCGTTGCCTTCCTTGAGGACGATGCCCGCGGGCTCGCCCCAGACTTCAACGACAAAGGGTTCGGGCATAGTGGTCTCCCTGGTCTTACCTGAGATGGTGCCACTCCAGCGATCCGGCAATGGTCGTGACGATAAAAGCAGTCATTGGCGAATCTTCCTCGAGGCGCAGCAGAGACTGCGCGTGCGGCATCAATATGGCGGAAGTTTTTCTGAATATATCGTGATGCTCGATCTCAGAAGAATGTGACAGTCATGTTCAATCTTCCTAGTGTGACCTCGACGTGACCATGACCCTGACACGCTCCGCCTTCCTCGTGACCATCGGCGCCGCTGTGTTGACCGCGGGGCGGAGTGTTGCCCAGACAGCTTCGGGAGCACGCATGCATCAACGCAAGATTCCGTCGAATGGCGAGTTGCTGCCCGTCGTCGGCTGCGGCACCTGGCGAACCTTTGATGCCGGCGCCAAGCTGGCGGATCGCGCGCCGCTGGCCGAAGTATTGCGCGTGTTGTTCGATGCCGGCGGCTCGGTGATCGACACCTCGCCGATGTACGGCGCCGCCGAGGCGGTGGTGGGCGACCTGCTGGCCGCGGCGGGAACGCGCGACAAGGCGTTCCTCGCCACCAAGGTCTGGACTTCCGGTCGCGATAGCGGCATCGCCCAGATGCGCCAGTCGATGCGGCTGCTCAGGACCGATCGCATCGACCTGATGCAGATCCACAATCTCGTCGACTGGCGGGCGCATCTGCCGACACTGCGCGCCTGGAAAGCCGAGGGGCGCATCCGGCTGCTGGGCGTCACCCACTATACGCAAAGCGCCCACGACGAGCTCGAGGCGGTGCTGCGTGCCGAGAAGTGGGACTTCGTGCAGCTCAACTACGCGCTCGACGATCGCGCCGTCGAACGCCGCCTGCTGCCGCTCGCCGCCGAGCGCGGCATTGCGGTGCTGGTGAACCAGCCGTTTGGCGGCGGCGGGCTGCTGCGCAAGCTGCTCGGTCGCAAGCTGCCGGACTGGGCCGGCGACATCGGCTGTACGAGCTGGGCCCAGATCCTGCTGAAGTTCGTCCTGGCAAATCCCGCGGTCACCTGCGTGATCCCCGGCACCGGCAAGCCCGAGCACATGAAGGACAATGTGCAGGCGGGCCTCGGTACCTACCCCGACGCTGCAATGCTGAAGAAGATGGTGGCCGAGATCGCCGTCTAGAGTCATTCCGGACGAGGTTGAATCATATCCCTCCCCATTCAGATCTATAGGATTCACACATCTTTTCGGGTGTCGTTTTCCAGCTCGATCCAACACCAACCTCATGCTGAGGAGCGCCCCTTGGGCGCGTCTCGAAGCATGGGAAACAGACGCGGTGCTCGTTCCCATGCTTCGAGACGGCCCTTCGGGCCTCCTCAGCATGAGGTTGGGTGGGAAACCGACACTCGAAGAGATGTGTAAATACGATAGCCATTCAGATGGGGAGGAACAGCTTGCCTTCATCGACACCGGAAGGACCCTAGCCGATCAGAGTAGTCCCAGCGTGAGCTGGGGCGGCGCGGGCACCTCGTCGCGCCGGTGAAGGTTGTGCAGCGAGACGCCGAGCAGCCGCACTTTCTTTTCCAGGGGAAATATGGATCGCACCAGCTCAACGCTGACGCGCTCCAGCATGGCCTTGTCGGCCGGCGATTCGAGCAGGGTGCGGCTGCGCGTCACGATCTGGAAGTCGGCGTATTTGATCTTCACCGTCACCGTCCGGCCGGCGATGCCGTTCTTCTCGCAGTAGCTCCAGACATCCTCGAGCACCGAGGCGATCCCGGCCTCAACGTCCGCCGGGCGATCGAGGTCCTGCATGAAGGTCGTCTCCGACCCGACCGACTTGCGCGGCCGGTTGGGGACGACCTGGCGATGGTCCTGGCCACGGGCGATGGCATGGTAGTAGGGCCCTGATTTGCCGAAGTACTCCTGCAGGAGTTCGAGGGTCTGCGCCTTGAGGTCGGCCCCGGTATGGATGCCGAGGCGCTTCATCTTGGCCTCCGTTGCCGGGCCGACACCATGAAACCTGCCCACGGGCAGGCCCTCGACGAAGGCCGGTCCCTTCTCCGGCGGAATGACGTATTGCCCGTCGGGCTTGCGGTGATCCGACGCCAGCTTGGCCAGGAACTTGTTGTAGGAGATGCCGGCCGAGGCGGTGAGGCCCGTCTGTTCGAGGATCCGGGCGCGGATCTCGCGCGCGATCTCCGAGGCCAGCGGCATGCCCTTGAGATTGTTGGTGACGTCGAGATAGGCCTCGTCGAGCGACAACGGCTCCACCAGCGGCGTGTAGTCGAGAAAGATGGCGCGGATCTGGCGCGACACTTCCTTGTAGACGTCGAAGCGCGGCTTCACGAACACCAGTTCGGCGCACATCCGCTTCGCCGTGGCTGACGGCATGGCCGAGCGCACGCCGAACTTGCGCGCCTCATAGCTTGCCGCCATGACCACGCCGCGTTCGCGGCCGCCCACTGCCACGGGCCGGCCGCGCAGCGCGGGGTCGTCGCGCTGCTCCACGGACGCGTAGAAGGCGTCCATGTCGACGTGGATGATCTTGCGGATCGCTGCTTCCGCCATGACGCCAGTATAGGAGAGTTCGGGCGGGAAGCGCCTCAGCGCTTGCTGAGGCCGCCGATCGGCACCGGCGGCGGCAGGTCGGCGTCGCGCCAGCCGCCGCCCAGCGCCTTCACCAGGTTGGCGCTGGCGACCAGACGGCTTTGCCGGATGTTCAGCAGGGTCTGCTCGGCCGACAGCGCCGCCGTCTGGGTCTGCACCACGGTCGTGTAGGGCACGGTGCCGATCCGGTACTGGTTGAGCGACAGCCGCTCGGCCTCGCGGGCGGACGCGACCGCGGCGCGCTGGACCTGCTCCTGCTGCACGAGGATGCGCTGCTGGGCGAGGGCATCCTCGACCTGCTGAAAGGCGGTCAGCACGGTCTGGCGGTAGGTCGCCACGGTATTGTCGTAGCCCGCCCGAGCACCTTCGACCTGGGCAGCACGCGCGCCACCGTCGATCAGCGTCGCGGCCAGCTGCGGGCCGAGCGACCACACCGACGAGCCAAGCTGAAGCAGCGTCCCTAGCCCGCCGCTCAGGAAGGTGATGGCGCCCCCCAGCGAGATGCTGGGATAGTAGGCCGCCTGGGCCACGCCGATCTTGGCGTTGGCCGACGCCATCAGCCGCTCGGCCGCGGCAACGTCGGGCCGCCGTTCCAGCAGCGCCGACGGCACGCCGGCGTCGACCGTCGGCACGTCCGCCGGCGGCGTCCCGGGCTCGAGACTGAACTCGGCGGGCGCCTTGCCGATCAGCACGGCGATCGCGTGCTCGTACTGCGCGCGCGCGATGCCCTCGGCGACCAGAAGCGACCGCGCCTGCTCATAGAGGGTCTGCGCCTGGGCGAGATCGACGCGGGAGGCGATGCCGGCATCGACCTGGTTGCGGGCGATCTGCAGGGAACGCGCGTAGGCCGCCACCGTCGCTTCGTAGAGCCGGGTCCGCTGGTCGGAGACCCGCAGCGAGAAATAGTTGATGGCGACGTCGGCCTGGGCCGACAGACGCGCCGCCGCAAGATCGCCGGCGCTGGCCTGGGCCGCCGCCGAATCGCTTTCGATGGTGCGACGGATGCTGCCCCAGACGTCGATCTCCCAGGCAAGCACGAAGCCGCCCTGATACTGGCTCGCAGTACTGGTGATGTTGCCGTTCTGGCTCTGGGTGACGACGGCGGTGGTGCTGCCGCCACCGCCGCGCAGAGCGCCCGTTCCGGTCTGCTGCGCGCTGGCGTTCGCCGTGATTCCTGGATAGAGGCCCGACTGGTCCTGGCGAACGAGCGCGCGCGCCTGACGATAGGCCGCTTCGGACGCCTTCAGCGTCTGGTTGGAGATGTCCACCTGGGCCGCCAGCCGGTCGAGCGTCGGATCTCCGTAGATCTGCCACCACGGCCCGCGATCGACCGTGTCGTTGGGCATCGCCGGACGGAAGCCCATGGTTTCCTTGAATTCGGGCGTCGGCGGCGAGGCCGGCGGTGGCTGCTGGTAGTCCGGCCCGACCAGACACCCCGACAACGATGCCAGGCAAAGCAGGACCGCGAGCCGCCTCATGCCGGGGCCCCGGCGCTGCCCATCGCGCGGGCAATCCGGCTGGGACGGTCGCGGTCGCAGCGGCGGAAACGGTCGAGATAGAGGTAGATCACCGGTGTCGTGTAGAGGGTCAGGATCTGGCTCACGATCAGGCCCCCGATGATCGAGATGCCGAGCGGCCGGCGCAGTTCGGCGCCTTCGCCGAAACCCAGCGCCAGCGGCAGCGCGCCCAGGATGGCCGCCATGGTCGTCATCAGGATGGGCCGGAAACGCAGCAGGCAAGCCTCGTAAATGGCGACGCGCGGGTCGAGCCCCTCGTTGCGCTCACGCTCCAGTGCCACGTCGATCATCATGATGGCGTTCTTCTTGACGATGCCGATCAGCAGCAGCACGCCGATCATGGCGATGATACTGAATTCCACGCCGCCCAGCCGCAGCGCCAGCAGCGCGCCGATGCCGGCCGACGGCAGGGTCGACAGAATGGTAAGCGGATGGATGTAGCTCTCGTAGAGGATGCCGAGCACGATGTAGACGGCGGCCAGCGCGGCGAGCACGAGCAGGAGCTGGTTGGTCGCCGACTGCTGGAAGGCGCGCGCCGTGCCCTGAAACGAGCCGTGGATGGTGGCCGGCATACCGATCTCACTCATTACGCCGTTCACGTAGGCGATGGCATCGCTCAGCGTCTTGTCTGGCGCCAGGTTGAACGAGATCGTGCTGGCGACGAACAGACTCTGATGATTGACGGCGAGCGGCGTGGTGCCAAACTCGTAGCGCGTCACCGCGGAGAGCGGCACCATCGTCTCCGGCGTCGTGCTGACCGCGGCACCGGTCGATGCCGAACCGCGACCGCTCACGGCGATCTGGTTGGTGCGCTGGTTGCGGACAGCCTGGGCCGGATCGACGACGCCAATCGGCGTTGGCGCCGCCGAGACGATGGCGCCGGTGGCCTGCGCACCGCTGATGGCGCCGCCGGAGGTGCTGACATAGATGTCCTTCAGGGTCTCCGGATTCTCCCAGTTCTCGGGAGAGACCTCCATCACCACATGATACTGGTTGAGCGGATTGTAGATGGTCGAGACTTGGCGCTGTCCGAAGGCGTCGTAGAGGGCAGCGGAGATGCCGCGCGTGGAAACGCCGAGACGGCTCGCGGCATCGCGGTCTATGGTGAGATTGACCTGCAGGCCACGCTGCTGCTGGTCGGAATCGACGTCGGTGATGACCGATGAGTCAGCCTTCAGCGCCTCGACCAGCTTCGGCCCCCATGTATAGAGTTCGGATAGCGAATCCGCCTGTAGGGTGAACTGGTATTGGGCGTTGGCCTGGCGGCCGCCGACCCGGATGTCCTGCACCGCCTGCAGGAAGAGCACCGCACCGGGCACCTGGCTGAGACGCGGGCGCAGGCGGGCAATCACCTGGTCGGCCGATTCCTTGCGCTCGGCCAGCGGCTTCAGGGAGGCGAAGACGAAGCCGGAGTTGGTCTGGAAGCCGCCGGTGAAACCGGCGACGCTTTCGATCGCCGGGTCGGCGCGCATGATGCCCACGAACTGGCGGAACTTCCGGCGCATCGCCTGGAACGAGATGCTCTGGTCGGCGCGGATGCCGCCGACGATGCGGCCGGTGTCCTGCTGCGGAAAGAAGCCCTTGGGGATGGTGACGTAGAGGTGGATGTTGAGCAGCACGGTCGCGAGGAAGACCAGCATCGTCAACAGAGGATGGCGCAGCACGACCCCGAGGCTGCGTCCGTAGAGTGACTGCAGGGCACCGAAGGTGCGCTCGCTCACGCGGAAGAACAGCCCTTCCTTCCGGCCGTCGTGCGGACGCAGCACATAGGCGCACATCATGGGCGTTGTGGTGAGCGACACGACCATCGAGATCAGGATCGCGATCGACAGTGTGACCGCGAATTCCCGGAACAAGCGCCCGACTATGCCGCTCATCAGCAGGATCGGGATGAATACCGCGATCAGCGACATGCTCATCGAGACGACGGTGAAGCCGACCTCGCGCGCGCCCTGCAGCGCCGCGTCGATCCGGGACATCCCCGCCTCGATGTGGCGCGAGATGTTCTCAAGGACGATGATGGCGTCGTCGACGACGAACCCGGCGGCGATAGCCATCGCCATCAGCGACAGGTTGTTCAGACTGTAGCCCAGCAGGTACATGGCGCCGAAGGTGCCGATCAGCGACACCGGCACCGCGACCGCCGCCACGAAACCGGCGCGGGCGGACCGCAGGAAAGCGAAGGTCACCAGCACGACCAGGATCACGCTGGCGATCAGCGCGTGCTCGACTTCCCGCAGCGAGGCGCGGATCGTCGTCGTGCGGTCGCTCACCACCGCGAGATCTACGTCGTTGGGCATCGACGCCTGGAGTTCGGGCAGCAGTTCCTTCACCTGATCGACGGTCTCGATGATGTTGGCGTTGGGCTGCTTGTAGATGATGACCAGCACCGAACGCTTGCCGTTGGCCTGCCCTTCATTGCGGATGTTTTCCGTCGAATCGATGACCTCGGCCACGTCGGACAGCCGCACCGGCGAGCCGTTGCGCCAGCCGATGATCAGGGAGCGGTACTCATCGGCCACCCTGGCCTGGTCGTTGGCATAGATCTGGTAGCGCCGTTCGCCGACCTCGAGGGCGCCCTTGGGGGCGTTGGCATTGGCGGCGGCAAGTGCCGCGCGCACGCTTTCGAGTCCGATGCGATACTTGGTGAGCGCGCTCGGGTTGATCTCGACGCGAACAGCCGGCAGCGAACTGCCGCCCAGCGTCACCTGGCCGACACCCGAAACCTGCGACAGCTTCTGCTGCAGGACGTTGGAAGCGGCATCGTAGAGCCGGCCCTGGCCCAGGGTGTTGGACGTGAGCGCCAGGACCAGCACCGGAGCGTCGGCGGGATTGACCTTGCGATATTGCGGATTGTTGCGCAGGTCGCTCGGCATGTCGGCGCGGGCGGCGTTGATGGCGGCCTGCACGTCCCGCGCTGCGCCGTCGATGCTGCGCGAAAGATCGAACTGCAGGGTGATGCGCGAGTTCCCGACCGAACTCGACGAGGTGATCTCGCTGACGCCGGCGATCGCGCCCAGCCGTCGCTCGAGCGGCGTCGTCACGCTGGTGGCCACCGTCTCCGGTGAGGCCCCGGGCAGGTTGGCGGTGACCTGGATGGTGGGAAAGTCGACCTTGGGCAGCGGCGACACCGGCAGGCCGGTGAAGGCCACCATGCCGGCCAGCGCCAGTCCGATCGTCAGCAGGGTCGTGGCGACCGGCCGGGCGATGAAAGGGGCGGACAGGTTCACGGCTGGCGGGCCTCAGGCGCCCCGACCAGGGGATGGCGCGGCGTGTCGAGCGGCTGGCCGCGCAACCGGCGGCCGAGCCGGTCGAAGGCGAGGTAAATCACGGGTGTCGTGAACAGCGTCAGGACCTGGCTCACGATCAGGCCGCCCACGATGGTGAGGCCGAGCGGATGGCGAAGCTCCGATCCCGTGCCCGTGCCCAGCATGAGCGGCAGGGCGCCGACCATCGCCGCCACCGTCGTCATCAGGATGGGGCGAAAGCGCAGCAGGCAGGCCTGGTGGATAGCCTCGCGCGGCGTCTTGCCCTGGTGGCGTTCGGCATCGAGCGCGAAATCGATCATCATGATGGCGTTCTTCTTCACGATGCCGATCAGCAGCACGATGCCGATGATTGCAACCACGCTGAGGTCCGAACCCGCCAGCATCAGCGCCAGCAGCGCGCCGATGCCGGCCGACGGCAGGGTGGACAGGATCGTGATCGGGTGGATGTAGCTCTCATAGAGCACGCCCAGCACGATGTAGACCGTGACGATGGCGGCCAGGATAAGCAGAAGCTGGCTGTTCAGAGACTTCTGGAAGGCGAGTGCGGCGCCCTGGAAATGGGTGGTGACCGACCGCGGCATGCCGATCTCGCGCTGTGCCGCGACGATCGCGTCGACCGCATGGCCGAGGGCGGCGCCCGGCGCCAGGTTGAAGGAGATCGCGGTCGCCGGAAACTGTCCGAAGCGGTCGAGCCGGAGCGGCGCGGTGCGCTCCTCGAAGGTGGCGATCGCCGACAGCGGCACCTGCTTGCCGCTCGCCGAGCCCGGCAGGTAGAGGTTGGCGAGCGAATCCAGCGAACGGGCCATCGAAGGCTCGACTTCGTAGATCACCCGATACTGGTTTGACTGCGTGTAGACCGTCGACACGATGCGCTGGCCGAAAGCGTCGTAGAGAACGTTGTCGACCGTCGCGATGGTGACGCCGAAGCGCGCCGCAGCGTCGCGATCGACCCTGATGAACATCGACAGACCCTTGTTCTGCAGGTCGCTGGTGACGTCGACGATCTCGGGCAGCTTCTGCAGCCGATCCACGAGGCGCGGCACCCAGACGTCGAAGTCCTCCGGCCGGGCGCTTTCCAGGACGAACTGGTACTGCGTGCGACTCACCGTCGAATCGATCGTGAGGTCCTGCGCCGGCTGCATGTAGAGCGAGATGCCCGGTACCGTGGCGGTATCGTGCTGCAGGTGCCGGATGATCTCGCTGGCGGTCAGATCGCGCTGGCTACGCGGCTTGAGGTTGATCAGCATCCGCCCCGAGTTCAGCGTCGGGTTGGTGCCGTCGACGCCGATGAAGGACGTCAGGCTTTCGACGTCGGGGTCGCTCAGGATGGCCTCGACCAGGGCGCGCTGGCGTTCGCGCATCGCCTCGAAGGAAACGCTCTGCGGCGCCTCGGTGACGGCCTGGATCAGGCCGTTGTCCTGCACCGGAAAGAAGCCCTTGGGCACGACGACGTAGAGCAGCACGGTCAGCACGACCGTGCCGACGGCGACGAGGAGCGTAAGCGCCTGGTGGCGAAACACCACGATCAGCCAGCGGTCGTAGAGGTCGATCAATCGCCCGAACCAGCGCGCCCCCAGGGCCTGCGCCTCGGCATGAGCGTCGGCTTCGGGCACGCCGGCCTCCGCGGCCGGCCGCTGCTTCAGCAGGTGGGCGCACATCATCGGCACCAGGGTGAGCGACACCACGGCGGAGATCAGGATGGTGACCGACAGGGTGACCGCGAACTCGCTGAACAGCCGGCCGACTACGTCGGCCATGAAGAGAAGGGGAATGAGGACGGCAATCAGCGACACCGTGAGCGAGACCACGGTGAAGGCGATCTGCCGCGACCCTTTTAGCGCCGCCGCCTTGGGATCTTCACCGCGCTCGATGTAGCGGGCGATGTTCTCGATCATGACGATGGCGTCGTCGACGACGACGCCGGTGGCGATGGTGAGCGCCATGATCGACAGGTTGTTGAGGCTAAAGCCCGCCAGGTACATGACGGCCAGTGTGCCGACAAGCGACAGCGGCACCGAGAGGCTCGGGATGAGCGTCGCGCGCGCGTCGCCGAGGAAGGCGAAGATGACCGCGACCACGAGGACCACCGCAAAGGTGAGTTCAATCTGCACGTCGCGCACCGAGGCCCGGATGGTGAGCGTGCGATCGGTGACGATGGCCACGTCGAGCGCCACCGGCAGGGAATTGCGAAGCTGCGGCAGCAGCGCCTTGATGCGGTCGACGACCTCGATGACGTTGGCACCGGGCTGGCGCTGGACGTTCACGATCACCGCCGGCGTGTTGTTCACCCAGGCGGCGATGCGATTGTTTTCCTGGGCCTCCTCGACGGTGGCGACGTCCTTGAGGCGGACAGGCGCGCCGTTGCGGTAGGCGACAATGACGTCGCGAAAGATGCTGGGATCGGTGATCTGGTCGTTGGCGTTGATCGTGTAGGCGCGCGTCGGGCCGTCGAAATTGCCTTTGGGCGTATTGACGTTGGCGTTGGTGATCGTGGTGCGAAGATCGTCGATGTTGAGGCCGTAGGCGGCCAGTGCCGTGGGGTTGGCGCGGATCCGCACGCCGGGCTTCTGGCCGCCTTCGAGGCTGACCAGGCCGACGCCGGCGACCTGGGAGATCTTCTGGGCGAGCCGCGTGTCGACAAGATCATGGACCTTGGTGAGGGACTCAGTTTTCGAGGTGACAGCAAGCGTCAGCACGGGCGCGTCGGCCGGATTGACCTTGGCGTAGATGGGCGGGGCCGGCAGGTCGCCGGGCAGGAGGTTGCCGGCAGCATTGATGGCCGCCTGGACCTGCTGTTCGGCGATGTCGAGGCCGAGCGCCAGGTCGAACTGCAGCGTGATCGCCGAGGCGCCGGCCGAGCTGGTCGACGTCATCTGGTTGAGGCCGGGCATCTGGCCGAATTGGCGCTCGAGCGGTGAGGTGATCGAGGACGTCATGACCTCGGGGCTGGCGCCGGGATAGAGCGTGAGGACGCGGATCGTCGGGTAGTCGACCTGCGGCAGTGCCGACAGCGGCAGGAATTTGTAGGCGATCATGCCCACGAGCATGATCGCCACCATCAGCAGCGAGGTGCCGACCGGGCGCTCGATGAAAAGCCGCGACGGATTCATGTCGCGGCCGGACTACTGGTTGGACCGGGCCGGCCGTCCTGCGCCACCGCCCGGTGGCGCCGCCGCGACGGGCGAGCCAGACGTGCCTCTCGGGCTGGCCGAAGGCTTGCGGATCTTGGCGCCCTCGCGCAGCCGGTCGGTGCCGTCGATGACGACCTGGTCGCCGACCTGCAGGCCCTTCGTGACGGCCACCCGCTCGCCGTCGGTCACGCCCAGTTCGACGACGCGGATCCCGACCGTGTCGTCGGCCTTGACCAGATAGACGAAGATTCCGGGCTGGCCGCGCTGGATGGCGGCGACGGGAACGATCGTCGCATCCTTCACGGTGTCGACCAACAGGCGGACATTCACGAACTGATTGGGGAACAGGCTCTCGTCGGTGTTGTCGAAGATGGCCCGGAGTTTCACGGTGCCGGTGGTGGTGTCGATCACGTTGTCGGTCGTGTCGAGCTTGCCGACGCCCAGCTCGGCCTTCTGCGCGCGGTCGAGGGCGCGCACTTCGAGGGACGCGCCCACCCGCAGGCGCTGGCGCACCGGCGGCAGGGAATCCTCCGGGATGGGGAAGATCACGGAGATCGGCTGGAGTTGGATGATGACGCAGATGCTGGTGGCGTCGCCCATCGTGACGTAGTTGCCCTTGTCGACCATGCGCAGGCCGATGCGTCCGGTCAGCGGGGCAACGATCTTGGTGTAGGTGACGTTGAGCTTGGCTGCATCGACCAGCGCCTGGTCGATGACGATTGCCGCCTCGTACTGGCGCACCAGGGCGGCCTGGGTGTCGAGCTGCTGGCGGGCGATGGAGTCCTGGGCGACCAGCTTCCTGTAGCGTTCGAGGTCGACCTGGGCATTCTTCAGCAGGGCTTGGTCACGCTGCATCTGGCCCGTGGCCTGTTGCAGGGCGACATCGTAGGGCCGCGGATCGACCACGGCTAAAAGCTCGCCCTGCTTGACCAGCTGGCCTTCCTTGAAGAGTACCTCGACGAGCTGGCCGGTGATCTGGGTCTTGACGTTGACGGTGTTGAGCGGCGTGACCGTGCCCAGCGCCCGCAGCACCACCGGGATATCCCCCTTGGCGACCGTCGCCAGCCCGACCGGTACGGCCGCGCCGGCAGCTGCCCGGCCTGCCGAGGCCTGGCTGGGCGCAGGAGTTCCTCTCTGCGAAATATACCAGCCAGCGCCAGCCACGACAGCGAGCCCCACGCCGATCCCGAGAAGGGTCCGCAGCCGTTTCATCGTCCGATAAGCCCCCTTGAAGACAATCCATCTGTAATACGAACGGAACCGCTTGAGTCTCCCCCGACGTTCGGCACGGCGCAAGGCGGGCGGCCATCTTTGCACCCACCCATATAAATGGGCGGCGCCCAAAAAGGGTTCCATCAAGGACCGCGAGCCCGCTAAATCCTTCATATCGGGATCATATCGTTCGCCCTCGAGGGGGCGAGGGTCGTCGATGGATCCCATATGTGGTGGGGAACGAGCCAGGATCTGGAGCGCTTGGCTTCTGACCGGATTGCTGATCGCGTCTCTCCAGCCCGCCTGGGCGCAAGATCGACTGACCTTGCCGTCAAAAGAGTCGACCACCACGACGTTGGGTAACGAGTTCCAGCGCTTTCTGTATGACGAGGCGATGGCGACGCTTCATATCCGCAGCTACTTCTTCGACCGCCAGAACATCAGGCCGCCCAACAACGTCGCCCTGGTCACCGGCGGCTGGATAGGTCTCGAGAGCGGCTGGTTCTATGACACCTTCCAGGTGGGTGCCGTGGGATACACCGCCCAACCCGTCTGGGCGCCGCAGAGTCGCTGGGATACTTCCGACGGAACATCGCTTCTGAAGCCCGGTGGATATGGGTACTTCACGCTCGGTCAGGCCTATGCCTCCGCCCGCTGGAGAGGTCAAAAATTCACAGGCTTTCGTCAATACGTCGACGAACTGGAGGTGAATCCGCGCGACGATCGAGAACTGCCGCAAACCTTCGAGGCCTACGCGCTGCGTGGCACGTTGAGAGAGGTCAACTACTTCGCGGGCTATGTCGCTGCCATGAAACCACGCGACTACTCGGCCTTCATCAACATGGGCGAGGCCGCCGGTGCTCCCAACCACAATGCCGGAATGGGGTTGGTCAGCGTGAAATACGGAAGCATGGACGATCTACAGCTTCGGGCCTCGACCTACTACGTGCCCAATATCCTGTGGTCGAGCTATGGCGACGTCGGGCGGAGCTTCCCCATCGCCGACAGCTTCCTGGTCAAGCTGGCCGGCCAGTTCGCGGCGCAAGGCAGCAACGGTCAGAATTTCGTCACCGGTAAGCCGTTCAGCACGTTTTGGGGTGGCGCGCGCGTCGACACCGTTTGGGGTCCAATGGCTTTCGGGCTGGCCTATACGCAGGTCGGAAGTTCCGCGGCCTGGCGCTCACCTTACGGCATCTGGATCGGCTACAACAAAAGACAGGTCCTGGACTTCAACCGGGCTGGCGAGACTGCCATCACCGTGAACGGGGCCTACGACTTCAAGGGGGTCGGCCTGCCCGGGCTGGTGATTGCGGCGACAGCCACCTATGGCGGCAACTCGGTCAATGCCGACACCGGCCGCGTTCTCCCGGAGACCTGGGAGTACGATTTCGACCTCCAGTTTCGGGCGGACCCGCTGCCGGTGCCCGACTGGTTGAAGCCGCTCCAGCTGCGGGGGCGGATCGCCTTCGTCAACCAGTACCTCAACAACACCATGAGCAATTCCATGACGGAGTACCGGGCCGTCCTGAACTACGAACTCACCTGGAAGGGTCCGCGCCGTCGGTAGCAACCAGAGCGCGGCTTCAGTCGGCCGCCTCCTCCGGCACGTAGAGCGCATGGCCGCCGGCCCGGAACTTCTCGCTCATCTCGTCCATGCCTTTCTTGGCGTACTCGCGGATGTCCTGGGTGATCCGCATGGAGCAGAACTTCGGCCCGCACATCGAGCAGAAGTGCGCCGTCTTGTGCGCCTCCTTGGGCATCGTCTCGTCGTGGAACTTCTCGGCCGTGGCCGGATCGAGCGAGAGGTTGAACTGATCCATCCAACGGAAGTCGAAGCGTGCCTTGGACAGCGCATCGTCGCGCAGCCGCGCCGCGGGATGGCCCTTGGCGAGGTCGGCGGCGTGGGCGGCGATCTTGTAGGTGATGACGCCCACCTTCACGTCGACGCGGTCGGGCAGGCCGAGATGCTCCTTGGGCGTGACGTAGCAGAGCATCGCCGTGCCGAACCAGCCGATCATGGCAGCGCCGATGCCCGAGGTGATGTGGTCGTAGCCTGGCGCGATGTCGGTCACGAGCGGGCCCAGGGTGTAGAACGGCGCCTCGCCGCACTCCTTGAGCTGCTTGTCCATGTTGGCCTTGATCTTGTGCATGGGCACGTGGCCCGGCCCTTCGATCATGACCTGGCAGCCCTTGTCCCAGGCGATCTTGGTGAGCTCGCCCAGCGTGGTGAGTTCGGCGAACTGCGCCTCGTCGTTGGCGTCGGCGTTGCAGCCCGGCCGCAGGCCGTCGCCCAGCGAGAACGACACGTCGTACTTGCGCATGATGTCGCAGATGTCGCCGAAGTGTTCGTAGAGGAAGCTCTCGCGATGCTCGGTGAGGCACCATTGCGCCATCATCGAGCCGCCGCGGCTGACGATGCCGGTCACGCGCTTGGCCGTGAGCGGCACATGGGCCAGTCGCACGCCGGCATGGATGGTGAAGTAGTCGACGCCTTGCTCGGCCTGCTCGATCAGCGTGTCGCGGAAGACTTCCCACGAAAGCTTGGTCGGGTCGCCGCCGACCTTCTCCAGCGCCTGGTAGATCGGCACGGTGCCGATCGGCACCGGCGCGTTGCGCACGATCCATTCGCGCGTGTCGTGGATGTTGCGGCCGGTCGAGAGGTCCATGACGGTGTCGGCGCCCCAACGGATCGCCCACACCATCTTCTCGACCTCTTCCTCCATCGAGGAAGAGACCGCCGAGTTGCCGATGTTGGCGTTGATCTTCACCAGGAAGTTCCGGCCGATGATCATCGGCTCGAGTTAATGGTGATTTATGTTGGCCGGGATGATGGCGCGGCCGGCCGCGATCTCGCTGCGCACGAACTCCGGCGTGATGAAGGCCGGCAAGGCCGCGCCAAAGCTTTCGCCGTCGGCCAGCCGCTCCTCGGCATCCTCGAGCATCTCCTTGCGGCCGAGGTTCTCGCGCGCGGCGACGTAGATCATCTCCTTGGTGATGATGCCCGCGCGGGCGAACTCGAACTGGGTGATCGGCTTGCCGCCCTGCCCGCGCAGCGGCCGCGCCGAGCCGGGAAAGGGCTGCAGGGCCGAGACCTTCACGTTGCCGTTGTCGATCGGCGCGATCGGCCGGCCGTCGTATTCCTCGACGCCGCCACGTTCAAGCACCCAGGCGCGGCGCATGCGCGCCAGGCCCTTGCGGACGTCGATGGTCACCGAGGCATCGGTATAGGGACCGGTCGTATCGTAGACCCGCACCGACGGCTCGGTCGGCACGGACATGGTGATCTCGCGCAGGGGCACGCGGATGTCGGGCGCTGCATCGGGTGAAACGTAGACCTTGGCCGAGGACGGCAGCGGGCCGGTGGTGACTGTCGGCTGTAACGGCGTCGAAACGATAGTGTCCATGACGAGGATCTCCCGTGGCTAAAAGGCATACGGAGACCCGGTGGTGTCGTGCAAAGGAGGCAAGCATCCAGTCCCTTCGCCGGCATGACCCGGATCAGGTTCAAAGGGTCACCGCGCTGTCGCCACGTCGTGGCGGCCGTCGGTATCTCAGCCCCTTGTCGGGACCCCCCTTGGACGAGGCCAACCTAGCCCTCCGTTCGCGACGGTCAAGTGGACCATTTCGTGGCACGCCTCATTGTGCCACGCGTTGTGCCGCTGCCTGTGCCACGGATCGGCACCAAGCTCTTGAGCACGCGAACGAATCGCCCCCCGATTGCCTGTGCCATCTCGCCCGGTCACCCGGCATCGTCGGAATCCCGCTCTTTGCGCGCGAACTCGCGCACGAAGCGGCCCTGCGACCGCCAGCAGCGTTTGATCCGGGGCATTCGAAGGTCCCGTTTGGGCAAAGAAAAACGCCCGCGGATGGGGCCGGAGGGCGTTGTTTGCAGCGGGCGCGGAGATACCCACTCTAGTTGTTTTCATAGCAGGAACCTGCTGAACCTGCAAATCTCTCTGCCGGGTGCACGCCATTCCAGTGGCGCTCACGGTCATGAGAAGTGGCGCGCTCCCGGCAACGAACTCAGACGACCTTGGCGTCGCGCATTTCCGCGACCTCGGCCGGCGAATAGCCCGCCTCGCCCAGCACCTCGTCGGTGTGCTGGCCCAGCGTCGCCGGCGGGCGCTCGACCGAGCCGCCGCCGTGCTCCAGGCGGAAACCGGAGCCGATGACCTTGATCGGGCCGTGCGGCGTGTCGACCGATTGCAGGATCGTGCGGTGCTGGAACAGGTCGAGCTGCGCGGTTTCGGGAATGCTCAGCACCCGGCCGGCCGGGATGTCGTCCTTGGCGAACTGCTCGGTCCAGGCCGCGGAGGTCCGCTGCTTCATCACTTCCTCGATGAGGTCGTGCAACACCTTGTTGTGCTCGATGCGCTTGGGCCAGTCGGCGAAGCGCGGATCGGCCAGCGCCTCGGCGCGGCCGATGGTCTTCATCAGGCGCTGGAACTGCGGCTCGGTCATGACCGCGAGCACGATCCAGCCGTCCTTGGTCTTGTAGAGATCGCCGGTGGGCTTGCGCGTGACCGAGAGGTTGGCGCTCTGGCCGTGGACGCGGCCGGTCATCATGTGCTCGGTGAACTGCTGGGCGAGATAGCCCATGACCGCGTCGATCATGGCGACGTCGACGAGCTGGCCCTTGCCGGTATGGGTGCGCTGGAACAGCGCCGAGGCGATGCCGAAGGCCGCCGTCGCGCCTGACATCACGTCGGCGCCGGCGAAGCCCACGCGCGTCGGGCCGTTCGACTCGAAACCCGTGATCGACATCAGCCCGGACATCGCCTGGATCATGCCGTCGAACGCCGCCGTCTTGGCCTGCGGGCCGACCTGGCCGAAGCCCGACACCGCGCAATAGATCAGCTTGGGATTGATCTTGCGCAGCGTCTCGTAGCCGATGCCGAGATTGTCCATCACGCCCGGCCGGAAATTCTCGATCACCACGTCGGCCTTGGCCGCGAGGCGCTTCACGGCCTCGATCGCCTTGGGTTTCTTGAGATCGAGCGTGATCGAACGCTTGCCGGCGTTGACCGCGACCCAGGGGGCGGCCAGGCCGCGCTTCTCCCAGGCATCGGCACGGTTGCCGTAGCGCATATCGTCGCCTTCGCGCGACTCGACCTTGATGACGTCGGCGCCCAGCAGAGCAAGCTGGTAGGAGCCGTAAGGACCGGCGAGAACGCGCGTGAAATCGAGGATTTTCACACCGGAGAAAGGCTTGCTCATGTAAGCGGTGATCCTAGGCGACGCCCGCCTGCTTGCGTTGGTTGAGCGCCACCTGCTTCACCTTGTCGAACTCGGCGCGCCGCTTGGCGACCTCTTCGGGTGGCATGCGGGCGATGTTGTTGTAGTCGTTCTTCCAGTCGCCATCCTCGGTCCAGCGCAGCGGCGACTGCACCGTGGTGCGCGGGCCGACAGCGCTCTCGAACACTTTCAGCGCCAGGTCGAGCGTGAAGGCCTGGGTGTCGGGTTCGTGCGGCTTGCCGCAGGAATTGCCGAGCGGGAAATCGCTGAACAGGAAGCGCGGCACGCCGGTGTATTCGACGATGTCCTTGGCCGCTCCCATAACCACCGTCGGGATGCCGTTCCGTTCGAGATATCGGGCGACCAGACTCACGGTCTGGTGGCAGACGGGTCAAGTCGGGACCAGCAGCGCGGCGTCGACCTGGTCCTGCCGGCAACGCGCCAGGATTTCCGGCGCGTCGGTTTCCAGGGTCACGCGCTGGCTGCGGTTGGTCGGCGCGCCATGGAAGCGCGGCGCCAGCGTGAAACGGCCCTCGGCCGCAAACCGGCGCATCAGCGGCAGCGGGAACCAGGTGTTGCTGTCCTTGGCCGTCGTGTGCTTGCGGTCGTAGCCGATATGGGAGATGCGCGTGTCGTGGTCGACCGCGGTGTCGCCCGAAAAGACGGTGTAGAATTTGGCGCCGGCGTTGTAGGCCGCCCCGGGTCCCTGGTCGCCCTTGTCGGGCTGATAGGGCGCCGCCGTCGTGATCAGCGCCAGCGTGCTGTCTTTCAGCGGCTTCTTGAGCGGCTGGAAAGGCGCATCGACATAGTGCGCCCAGCGATAGGGATTGTCGTAGCCGAGGGCCAAATAATAGTCGCGCGTGCGGCGCATGTAGTCGAGCGGGACGTCGTATTCCGGCGCGAAATTCATGGTGTCAGTCATGGATGAAACCTGAGACGCGCCCGCCGCGAAGTCAAATCTGGAGACCGAGAAACCCGAGGTCGAGTTTCCCACTGCGGACCGGCGGACACCAATAGTAGCCGCCGGTGACCGGACGCGAATAGGCGAAGGTGGCATCGACGATGCCGTCGTCGAGGCCGGCCATGCGCCGCATCACCCGCTCGTAGGCGTCGAGCGAGCGCCCGTAGGCGATGAACTCCAGACCCTGGCCCCACACGGTCGCCCACGGCATCGAGCGGCGCATCATGAAGGCGGGCGGGTCGTAGTCCTCCTGCGTGCTGCGCTTGACGTGCGACGTCGCGGGCGCCCGCGGCAGTTCGGCATTGTCGCGCCGGCGGCGGCCCATGATGGCGTCGCGGACCTTTTCCGGATGGCTGTTGAAGTGGTCGAGGTCGTGTTCCCAGCGCTGAACGGCCACGAAGCTCGAGCCGGCAAGACCCTTGCCCGTCTCGACGACGGCCGCCTTGGCCGCCGCCTTGCCCTTGGGATTTTCCGTGCCGTCCTCGTAGCCCGTGACATCGCGGTGGTCTGCATAGATGAAGGTCGGCATCGAATCGGCCAGCACGAACGCCTCAGCGGTGAGCGCCTCGACTTTCCTGAAGATATCGAAGACGCCGCCCTGGTTGGCGGCCGTCACCAGGATCCACAGCGGCTGTTGCGTCGACGGCACGCCGCAACCGGGCGCCGACATCGCCGGAAAGGGACGCAAGCCCGGAACCTGCCGGCCTATCGCCTTGGTCAGCGGCTCGCCGATGCCCACCGTGCCCCAGGCCGGCTCGAAGCCCTCGGCCAAGCCGCGCAACGCCTCGTGCGCGTCGGCCCCATTCGCCAGCGCGTAGCACAGGGAAAGGCCGCTGAGAGGGGACGGCGCCAAAATGTAGGGCTGGGAGGAAGCTGTTGTCATTGCCAACACCTACCCGACGCCGGGGAATGATGACAAGCCGCCGACCAGCCCGTAGCGTTGCCAAAAGCCGGCCAAAATCAGGTCAAAAAACAGGGAGGCCAAGAATGATCGGACTCAATCGACGTGCCGTGCTGGGCGCGGCCTCGGCGCTCGCCGTGGCGCCGCGGGCCTCGGCGCAAACTTGGCCCGACAAGCCGCCGCATTTCCTGGTGCCCTATCCGGGAGGCGGCATCGTCGACATCGTCGCGCGCACGCTGGCCGATCCAATCCAGGCCGATCTCGGCCAGTCGATCGTCGTCGAGCCCAAACCCGGCGGCAATTCGACGATCGCGACGGCGCTCGTGGCCCAGGCCCCGGCCGACGGCAACACCTGGGTGATGGCGACCATCTCGCACGTAGTGGCGCCGCACCTGCAAAAGGTCTCCTACGACCCTATCGCAGACTTCCAGCCAGCCGCTTTCGTGGCGGTGGCCACCTCGGTCGCGACGGTCCATCCCTCGGTGCCGGTGAAGACGCTCAAGGAGCTGGTCGAATACGGCAAAGCCAATCCGGGCAAGCTGCACTACCTCAATCCGGGCAATGGCTCATCGATCCATCTCTCGGCTGAACTGCTGAAGAGCCATTCCAAATTCGACATGGTTTCGGTCCCCTACAAGGGAATTCCGCCGGGAATGGCGGACCTGCTGGAAGGCCGCCTGCAAGTCGGCCTCCTGCCCGGGCCGCTGGCCCATCAGCACGTCGAGTCGGGCAAGCTGCGGGCGCTCGCCGTGCTCGCCGAAAAGAGGCTGCCGCAGCTTCCCGACGTTCCGACCTTCGCCGAAGCGGGCTTCGGCGACGCCCAGGTGACGAGTTGGTACGTCATCGCCGTTCGCGCCGGCACGCCGCCGGCCATCGTTGCCCGCCTGCATGGCGCGGCGATGAAGGCTCTTCAGAATCCCCAGACACAGGAGCGGCTCGCCAAAGCCGGCTGCTATGTGCCCGCGGCCCGCTCGCCCGCCGACATCCTGGCGATGTGGAAAGCCGACTACGCGCGCTACGGCAAATTGGTCAAGGATGCGGGAATCGCGACTCAAAGCTGACAGGCCTGTAACCCTGCAGCCATAGTACGGCCCAAGTCGGGCACGCTATATGTATCGCTGAAATCGGCAGGGCTTGGGAGAGCGGTTCATGGCGATCGGACGGCGTGGCGTACTGGCGGGCGGCGCGGCCCTCTGCGTCGGTGGAGGGGTGATCGGTGCACCAGCGATCCTGCGGGCGCAAAGCTCTTCGAAGATCAATGTCGGACACGGCATGGCCATGCACGGCGCGCCCAAATACGCCACCGATGCATCGACGCCCGACTATGTGAACCCCACCGCACCCAAGGGCGGTGCCGTCAAGTTCGGCACCCAGGGCACCTTCGATTCGCTGCATCCCTTCATCCTGAAGGGCGTTCCGGCCACCGGTCTCGGCACGCTGTGGGAGACGCTGTGCTGGCACGCACGCGACGAGGCCTTCACCGTCTACGGCATGATCGCCGAGACCATCGAATGGCCCGACGACCGTTCGTGGGTCGCCTTCAATCTCCGCCCACAGGCCAAGTGGCACGACGGCGCGCCGATCACGCCTGAGGACGTGATCTTCAGCCTGGAAACCCTGAAGGCCAAGGGCCCGCCGATGTACGCCTCCTACTATGCCGACGTACAGAAGGTCGAGAAGACCGGCCCCGCCAAGGTCCTGTTCACCTTCCGCGGGGGCGTCAATCGCGAACTGCCCCTGATCATCAGCTCGCTGCCCATCCTGCCGTCGAAATGGTGGGCCGGCCGCGACTTCGAGAAGGTATCGCTGGAGCCGGCACTGGGCAGCGGTGCCTACAAGATCGACAGCTTCGACGTCGGCCGCTCGATCACCTATCGCCGCGTGCCCGACTGGTGGGCCAAGGATCTCTGGATGAATCGCGGACGCAACAACTTCGAGACCATGCGCTACGAATACTACCGCGATGCCGAGGTCGTATTCGAAGCCTTCAAGGCCGGCGACACCGACATCCGCCGCGAGAATTCAGGGCGCAACTGGATGACGCGCTACGACATTGCCGCGGTCAAGGACGGCCGCATCCGCCGGGACGAAATCGAACACGAACTGCCGCAGCCCATGCAGGGTTTCATCTTCAACCTGCGGCGCGACATGTTCAAGGATCGCCGCGTGCGCGAAGCGATCGGCCAGATGTACGACTTCGAATGGCAGAACAAAAACCTCTCCTACGGCTTCTACAAGCGTTCACGCTCCTACTTCGGCAATTCCGAGCTCGAGGCGAAGGGACTGCCCTCGCCCGAGGAATTGGCGATCCTCGAGCCGCTGCGCGGCAAGATCCCGGCCGAAGTCTTCACCGCCGAGTACAATCCTCCCGTCACCGACGGCTCGGGCAACACGCGCGAGCAGGCACGCAAGGCCATCGGGCTCCTGAAGGAGGCAGGCTGGGAGATCAAGGATGGCAAGATGACCGACAAGGCGGGCAAGAAGTTCGCCTTCGAACTGCTGCTGAACGAGGCCGGCTTCGAGCGCATGGCGCTGCCGTTCAAGCAGAACCTCGAGCGCATCGGCGTCGACATGAGCGTGCGTACCGTCGACACCTCGCAGTACCGGCGGCGCACCGACGGCTACGACTTCGAGATGATCATCGACCTGTGGGGCCAATCGTTGTCGCCGGGCAACGAGCAGCGCGAGTTCTGGGGCTCGAAATCCGCCGGCCAGCCGGGCGGCCGGAACACCATGGGCATCAAGGACACCGCCATCGACCAGCTCATCGAGCTGGTGGTCGCGGCACCCGACCGCGAAAGCCTGGTCATGCGCACCAGGGCACTCGATCGTGTCCTGCAATGGCACCAGTTCCTGATCCCGCAGTTTCGCTCCGGCAAGGAGCTGGTGGCTTACTGGAATCGCTTCACGCGGCCCGAGAAGATCGCCAAGTATTCGCCGCTGGCCTACGACACCTGGTGGGTCGACGAAGCCAAAGACCGCGCCCTGCAGCGCGGGGAGCAGAAGTGACTTTGCAATGACGTTCGCCGTCTAGATGCTCGCCTACATCCTGCGCCGACTGTTCCTGGTCGTGCCGACGCTGTTCGGCATCATGGTGTTGAACTTCTTCATCGTGCAGGCCGCCCCCGGCGGGCCGGTCGAACAGATGATCGCCCGCATTGAAGGCACCGCCGTCGGCGCCACCGAACGCTTTTCCGGCAGCTCCTCGGGTGGCGAACTCATGCAGCGAGGCTCGGCCAACGACGCAGCGGGCGGCAGCGGCGCCTACCGCGGCGCACGCGGCCTGCCAAAGGAACTGATCCAGCGCATCGAGCGCATGTACGGTTTCGACAAGCCGATCGGCGAGCGCTTCCTCCTGATGATGAAGAACTTCCTCGTCCTCGATTTCGGCGACAGCTTCTTCCGCAACCAGCGGGTCGTCGATCTGGTGATCGACAAGCTGCCGGTCTCGCTGTCGATCGGCCTGTGGACGACGCTTCTGGTCTATTTCGTGTCCATTCCGATCGGCATCCGCAAGGCCGTCCGCGACGGCTCGCGCTTCGACATCTCGACGTCGGCCGTGCTGGTCGTGCTGAACGCCATTCCCGGCTTCCTGTTCGCGGTCCTGCTGATCGTGGTGTTCGCCGGCTCGAGCTACTTCAAGTGGTTTCCGCTGCGCGGCCTGGTGTCGGACGACTGGAGCAGCTTCGGCGCCGTGCACAAGGTCCTCGACTATTTCTGGCACATGGCGCTGCCGATCGTCGCCATGACGATCGGCGGTTTCGCCAGCCTCACCTTCCTGACCAAGAACTCCTTCGTCGAGGAAATCGGCAAGCAGTACGTCATGACGGCGCGGGCCAAGGGCCTCAGCGAACCGCGCGTGCTCTACGGCCATGTCTTCCGCAATGCCATGATGATCGTCATCGCCGGCATCCCAAGCGCCTTCATCCACGTGCTGTTCGCAGGCTCGCTGATCATCGAGGTGATCTTCTCGCTCGACGGCCTCGGCCTCCTCGCCTTCGAGTCGGCGCTCAATCGCGACTATCCGGTGATGTTCGGCACGCTCTACGTCTTCGGCCTGATCGGCCTGATCATGGGGATCGTGGGCGATCTCACGTACACGGTCATCGACCCCCGCATCGACTTCGAGGCGCGCGGCCGATGAGCCCCATCAACCGCCGGCGATTCGCCCAGTTCCGGGCCAGCCGGCGCGGCATGATCTCGCTGATCGTGTTCGGCACGATGTTCTTCACGTCCCTGTTCGCCGAGTTCCTGGCCAACAACAGACCGATCCTCATCTACTACGATGGCGGCCTCTATTCACCGGTGTTCCGCGACTATCCGGAAACGACGTTCGGCGGCGACCTGCCGACCAACGCCGTTTACACCGACGCGGAGGTCGTCCACGCAATCGACGCCAAGGGATGGATGCTGTGGCCGCCGATCCCCTACCGCTACGACACCATCATCAAGGGCGAGGGGCGGAGCGCGCTGTTGCCGCCGTCGCTGCGCCACCTGCTGGGGACCGACGACCAGGCGCGCGACGTGATGGCCCGCCTGATCTACGGGTTTCGCATCTCCGTTCTGTTCGGCCTCGTCCTCACGCTGCTGAGTTCGGTCGTCGGGATCGCCGCCGGGGCGGTGCAGGGCTATTTCGGCGGCGTGGTGGACATCGTCTTCCAGCGCTTTCTCGAAGTCTGGTCGAGCATGCCGACGCTCTATCTTCTGATCATCCTCGCCAGCTTCATCCAGCCCGGCTTCTGGATCCTGCTCGGCATCATGTTGCTGTTCAGCTGGATGGCGCTGGTCGGCTACGTCCGGGCGGAATTCCTGCGCGGCCGCAATCTCGACTATGTGCGGGCCGCCCGGGCGCTGGGCATGACCGACGTGCGCATCATGCTCCAGCACATCCTGCCCAATGCCATGACGACCAGCCTCACCTTCCTGCCCTTCATCCTGGCCGGATCCGTCACCACCCTGACGGCCCTCGACTTCCTGGGTTTCGGCCTGCCGCCCGGCTCGCCATCGCTCGGAGAACTCGTGCTGCAAGGCAAGAACAACCTCATTGCCCCCTGGCTCGCCTTCACCGCCTTCTTCATCATCTCCCTCATGCTGTCGTTGCTGGTGTTCATCGGCGAAGCGGTGCGTGATGCCCTCAATCCGCGCAAGGTGCTGGCATGAGCGACAGGCTTCTCGAGATCAGCGATCTGTCGGTGACCTTCGGCGCCGGCGACAATGCCGTGCGGGCCGTTCGTGGCGTCAGCTTCGAGATCCGCCGCGGCGAGACCGTGGCGCTGGTGGGCGAATCGGGATCGGGCAAATCGGTGACGGCGCTGTCGGTCCTGCAGCTGCTGCCCTATCCGACGGCCAGGCATCCCACCGGCAGCATCCGCTTCCAGGACCGCGAACTGGTGGGCGCGCCGCCCTCCGAGCTGCTGGCCGTGCGCGGCAACCGCGTGTCGATGATCTTCCAGGAGCCGATGACGTCGCTCAACCCGCTGCACACGATCGAGCGGCAGGTGAACGAGGTCCTGATCCTGCACAAGGGGCTCTCACGGGATGCCGCGCGAAAGCGCACGCTCCAGCTCCTGGAGCAGGTCGGCATTCCCGAGGCCGCCAAGCGCCTCGATGCCTATCCGCACCAGCTTTCGGGCGGCCAACGCCAGCGCGTGATGATCGCCATGGCGCTCGCCAATGAGCCCGACCTGCTGATCGCCGACGAACCCACCACCGCGCTCGACGTCACCATCCAGGCGCAGATCCTGAAGCTGTTGAAGACCCTGCAGGCGCGCTACGGCATGGCGCTGCTGTTCATCACCCACGACCTCGGCATCGTCCGCAAGATGGCCGACCGCGTCTGCGTCATGACCAAGGGGCTGATCGTCGAGCAGGGGCCGGTCGCCCGGGTCTTCGACGATCCGCAGCACAGTTATACGCAGCACCTGCTCTCGGCAGAGCCGAAGGGCCGGCCCGCCGCCGTCGATCCCGCGGCGGCGGAGATCCTGCGCCTTGACGATATAAAAGTGCACTTCCCGATCCGGCGCGGCCTGCTGCGCCGCATCGTCGGCCACGTGAAGGCGGTCGACGGCGTCAGCCTGGCGCTGCGGCAGGGCCACACCATCGGACTGGTGGGTGAATCGGGGTCCGGCAAGACGACCCTGGGCCTTGCCCTGCTGCGCCTCGAGAAGAGCCAGGGCGGCATCCGGTTCGACGGTCACGACCTGCAGACGCTCGGCGCGCGCGAGCTGCGGGCGTTGCGGCGGCAGATGCAGATCGTCTTCCAGGATCCCTTCAGCTCGCTCAGCCCGCGCATGTCGGTGGGCGAGATCGTGGGCGAAGGGCTAGAAGTCCATCGCATCGGCAGCAAGGCGGAGCGCGACCGGGCGATCGACCAGGCACTGGACGAAGTGGGCCTCGACGTGTCCAGCCGCGAACGCTACCCGCACGAATTCTCGGGCGGACAGCGCCAGCGCATTGCTATCGCCCGCGCGCTGGTGTTGAAGCCGCGCTTCATCGTGCTCGACGAGCCGACGTCGGCGCTCGACATGAGCGTACAGGCCCAGATCGTCGACCTGCTGCGCGACCTGCAGGCCCGGCACAAGCTGGCATATTTGTTCATAAGCCATGACTTAAGAGTCGTTCGCGCCCTGGCTGACGAAGTCATCGTGTTGTGCAACGGCAAGGTCGTCGAGCGCGGACCGGCCGGACAGGTCTTCGAGGCGCCGCAGACGCCATACACCCAGGCATTGATCGCTGCCGCGTTCAATCTCGAAGCCATCGGCGCCGAAGGCCAGGGGATTGCCAGCTGAATCTCTGCCCAGCCGAACCTCTGCTACGCGGCGCCGTTGTGGACTTGCCCGCAGAATCCGGCGACGTTGCGAACAACAAGATGAAAGGGAGGAGTCCTGGAATGAGCGGATTCCGTCGCCGCCTGCTGGCCGTTGCCATCGCCTTTGCAGCCACGACACCTGCCCTCGCGCAGCCTGTCCCCATGACCCTCGGCACGGCATCGGTCGGCGGGACCTATTTCGTTTATGGCGGCGCCGTCGCCGACCTCCTGTCCGACAGGGCCGGCATCAAGGTCACGCCCCGGCAGACCCAGGGCCCGAACCAGAACGTGATCCTGGTCGACGAAAAGAAGATCGAACTCGGCATGACCACGATGGGCGTGGCGTCTCAGGCGGTGCTGGGCTCCGCCACGTGGACCAAGGGAAAGAAGTACGAGAACATCCGGGCCCTGTTTCCGATGTACGACACGCCGATGCAGTGCGTCGTGCTCAGGAAGTCCGGTATCACGAACTTCCGCCAGCTCGACGGCAAGACAGTCGGCGCCGGGCCGAAGGCCGGCACGGCTGGGACCTACTATCCCCTCATCTTCGATGCGCTCGGCATGAAGACGATGGTCCGCTACGGCCAGGGCGACGAGATGGGCAACCAGCTCGGCGACGGCATTCTCGACGCCTTCTGCTTCGGTGCCGGCACGCCGGTGCCGATCTTCAGCCAACTCGACCGCGAGAAGGACGTCGTCTTCTTCACCGAGACCGATGACGACATCGCCGCGATCCGCGGCAAGTTCCCCGAGTTCTCCGCATCGCTGATCCCGAAGGGAACCTATCGGCAGCAGACCGCCGACCAGAAGACCATCGGCATGTACAATTTCGCCATCGCCCACAAGGACATGAGCGACGATCTTGCCTACGCGATCACCAAGACCGTGCTCGAAAACAGTGCACGTCTGGCCAAGGGCCACCCGGCCGGCAAGGAAACGATCGCCGCCAACGCCAGCCGGAATTCATTCCTGCCTTTTCATCCCGGCGCGGTACGCTATTACAAGGAGAAGGGCGTCAAACTCGACCCGGCGACCCTGCCCAAGTAGCGTCATCAAGTAGCTAGCGTATCGCAGAAGGAGTTCCATGGCCGGCGCCATCGCCTACATCAGCCGCGACACCGACGGCCAGCTCTGGAAAAAAGCCTTCGAAGCGGCCCTCGGCCCGGTCGATTTCCGCACCCTCGACAATCTCGGCGACAAGGCCGACGTCGACATCGTGCTGGCGTGGAAACCACCCAGCGGCCTGATCGCCTCCTTCCCCAACGTCAAGATGATCGTGTCACTCGGCATGGGCGTCGACCATCTGCTGGCCGACGACAGGCTGCCCGAGGGCGTGCCGATCACCCGCATCATGGACGACGGGCTGGTGGGCCAGATGAGCGAGTACGCGCTCTACTGGGCGCTCCGGCATCACCGAGACATCGACAAGTACGCCGCCAGTCAGCACGCCCGGCAGTGGAAGCCCGAGGAGTTCGTCGACACCATCCACCGTCGCGTCGGCGTCCTGGGTCTGGGCACGATCGGGCAGGACACGGCCGGCAAGTTCGCCGCCCTCGGGTTTCCGACGGCGGGCTGGAGCCGGACGCAGAAGACCCTGCCCGGTATCGAAACATTCCATGGCCCGGACGGCCTCGCGCAGGTGCTGGCGCAGAGCGACATCCTGATCAACGTGCTGCCGCTCACCCGCGATACGCGAGGTATCCTGAACGCCAAGATGTTCGCGGCGCTGCCTCGGGGGGCCTACTTCATCAACATGGCGCGCGGCGGGCACGTGAACGACGAGGCGCTGCTGGCGGCGCTGGAGTCAGGACACTTGAGCGGCGCGGCGCTGGACGTATTCAACACCGAGCCGCTGCCCGCCGATCACGCCTATTGGAGCCACCCGAAGGTCCATGTGACGCCGCACATCGCCGGCGCCACGAATCCAAGGACGGCCTCGCCCGGCGTGATCGAGAACATCAGGAACGTCCGCGCCGGCCGGGCGCTGATCAACCGGATCGATCCTAAGTCGGGTTACTGATCCGCTTCTCGATGGCCGCGAAGATGGCACGCGCTGCCTGCGCCTCGCCGCCTTCCGGACGGCCGGGCCGGCTCGCATTGTTCCAGGCCATCATGTCGAAATGCGCCCACGGCACGTCGTCGGGCACGAACTCTTTCAGATAGAGCGCCGCCGTGATGGCGCCGCCGAAAGCGACGCCCGGCGCGTTGTTGATGTCGGCCACCTTGCTGTTCAGAAGATGCCGGTAGCCCGCGAACAGCGGCAGCCGCCACATCGGGTCGGTGACGTCCCTGCCCGCCGCCAGCAGATCCTCGGCCAGCGCATCGTCATTGCAGAACAGCGCCGGCAGATCGGTGCCCAACGCCACGCGCGCCGCTCCCGTCAGCGTCGCGCAATCGACCATCATGGTGGGCTTCTCCGAGGCGCCCTCGTGCAGGGCATCGCACAGGATCAGCCGCCCCTCGGCATCGGTGTTGCCGATCTCGACGGAAATGCCCTTGCGCGTCGGCACGACGTCGAGCGGCCGGAAGGCATTTCCCGAAACGCTGTTCTCGACCGCCGGAACCAGCATGCGCAATCGCACCGGCAGCTTGGCTGCCATCACCATCGCCGCCACCGCCAGCACCGTGGCGGCGCCGCCCATATCCTTCTTCATGTTCAGCATGCCACCCGCCGGCTTCAGGTCGAGCCCGCCGGTGTCGAAGCACACGCCCTTGCCCACCAGCGTTACCTTCGGATCGCTCTCGCGGCCCCACACCAGATCGATCAGGCGCGGCGCGCGCGTGCTGGCGCGGCCCACGGCATGAACCATCGGATAGTTCTGCTTCAGAAGATCGTCGCCCACGATCACCTTCACCTTAGCCTTGTGCGCCTTGGCCAAATCCTGCGCCGCCGCCGCGAGTTCGGCCGGCCCCATGTCCGACGACGGCGTGGTGATGAGATCGCGCGCCATCGCGATCGCCTCGATCATCGCCGTCGCGCGTCCCTTGTCGGCCGCCTCCGGCCACACGAAGCGCGGCCCCTGCTTGGCCTTCTTCGCCTTGTAGCGCTCGAACTTCCAGGTCCCGAGCCCGATCGCCACCATCGCATCGGTCATCGACACCGGCGCTGGGTCCGACACCAATCGCCAGGTGCCGGCCGGCAGTTTCGATGTGAGCACGCCGAAATCCCACAGCGTCGGCGCCGGCGGTATCACCAGCACCGCGCCCGCCACCTTGCCGTCGCGCCCCGGCAGCACGACGAGATCGCCGGAATGTCCCGAAACGCCGGTCGACTCGATCCAGCCGCGCCGCGCCGCGCTCTGCTCGCGCAGCCACGTCCGCCACTTCGGCTGGCCGACAAACTGCACGGGGAGAGAAGAAGAAGAGCGGTCGACGAAGGGCAGCGACATGGCCATGCTCACAATTCTGTAGGTTAATGGTCAAGATTGCCGGCCAAACTGTACGGCTGGCAAGGAGGGCGTCATGGCTGATTTCACGCTGG
>JAUXST010000491.1 GCA_030679805.1 Reyranella sp.
TTCTCAACGCCACGGCTCGACGAGAATCTTGGTGTGTCTCTCCGGATTGGCCAGGGCCTCGAACGCCCCCTTCACCCCTTCCAGCCCGACCTTGGACGTGATCAGTGCGTCCGCATCGACCTTGCCATCGGCCAGCAGGCGGAGCGAACGGGCGAATTCCTCCGGCGTGTAGCCCAGCACGAATTGCAGGTTCAATTCCTTGAAGATGGCGAACATCGGCTCGATCGTGTCGGGCTCCATGCACACGCCGGCCACGATGATGCGGGCATCGCGCGGCGCCTTCTCGAACACCTGCTGGAGCAGCCCCGGCACGCCGACGCACTCGAAGATCGCCGCGCGCTTGTCGGCTGCCAGCTTGGCGTAGGGCGATTCCACGGCGGGATCGACGACGACGTCGGCGCCCATCTTGACCGCGAGTTCGCGCCGCTTGGGCGAGAAGTCCGCCGCCACGATCGGCCTCACGCCTTTCAAGCGCAGCGCCGCGATCACCGCGAGGCCGACCGGACCGCAGCCCACGACCAACGGCGCCTCGTCGCCGGTGAGTGCCCCCTTCTCCACCGCATGCACGCCGACGGCCAGCGGCTCGGTCAGTGCGGCATGCTCGGTCGGCAGGCCGTTCGGCACTTCCAGCATCAACGGCTGCGACAGCAGCATCTGCTCGGCATAGCCGCCGACGTAGGCGTTGGAATAGCCCATGCCCTTGGGCCCGTCGGACTCGATCATCAGCGGCATGGCGCAGACGCGCGCACCCGGCTTCAGCGTCCGTTCCGTCTTCGGACCGTAGTCCAGCACCTCGCAGCAGAATTCGTGGCCGAACACGATGTCGCGCGACAGGTCCATCGGCACGCGACCCGGCGTGCGTTTGGCCACCGCCACCATGCGATGGGCGTGCTTGGCGGCATGCAGATCCGAGCCGCAGATGCCGCAAGCCAGGGTCTTTACCAGAACCTGCCCGACGCCCGGCACGGGCGCCGGCAGGGTGTCGACGACGATGTCGCCGCCGCGGAAGATTGCCGCCCTCATGCGATGAAGTCCTTTGTCGTCTGCACGAAATCGTCGAGCCGGTCGTGGTGCACCCAATGGCCGGCATTGTCGAACTCGACCACCTTCGCATTCTTGAAATGGGCGATGCGGCCGTCCTTCTCCGGGTTGGAGGCCCAGCTCTCCTTGCCATAGACCAGCAGGGTCGGGCAGGCGATCTCAGCCCACAGCGATTCGATGGCGCGGTAGCTCATGTCGTAGGGCGGCCAGGCGCGGACGTAGTTGTCGAACTTCCAGCTATAGGTGCCATCCTCGTTCTGGTTGACGCCCTGCTGCGTGAGGTGACGCGCCTGCTCGGCCGAGAGGTGCTTGTTCTCTTCCTGCATGCGCTTGAAGGCGTCCTCGATGGTCGGATACTTGCGCGGCCCGCGCGCCGACAGCTTGCGCTGTTCGTCGATCCAGTCGCGCATGCGCTCGGCCATCGACTTCTTGCGCTCGGCAATGACCTTGGGCGACGGCCCCAGCCCCTCGATCGCCACCAGCCGGCGCACCTTCTCGGGATAGATACCGGCGTAGCGCAGGCAGATGTTGCCGCCCAGCGAATGGGCCACGATCGTCACCGGCGCCAGCGCCTGCTGGTGGATGAGCTGGGCGAGATCGTAGATATAGGCCGCCATGGAGTAGTTGCCGTCCGGCGACCACTGGCTGTCGCCGTGGCCGCGCAGGTCCGGGCAGATGATGTGCCAGTCCTTGCGCAGCGCTTGCGCCACCCAATCCCAATTGCGGCAATGGTCGCGGCCGCCATGGACCAGCAGCAGCGGCGGCGCCTCGGGGTTGCCCCAGTCGACATAGTGGAGACGCAGGCGCTGCGAGAAGAAGACCCGGGAGGTGGGGCCGGGCATGTCGTGCAGGATGTTCATGCGCGGCACCATAATTTGGCACCTTCAGCGGCGCTACTGGCTAATCCTGACGATCAGGTCGCCCAGAAATATCCAAGCAACGACAGCAACCCCGTGGTGCAGCCCACGATGGCCGTCCCGTTCGTCCTCCATCCCCAGGCGCGCCAAGGCTGCGCCGCAAGGACCAAGTAGGGCAAGGCCATCGCCGTGTACCGGCTGGAGTAGTAATTCGCGATCAATGCCGGCGACAGCGCGATGCACAGCAGGCCCACGTTGATCGTCACCTGTTTCAGGTCGCGGCGAGCCTGCCAGGTGATCCGCAGGATCCAACCAAGAAACAGGACGGCGCAGAAAACCAACGACGATCCAAACAGCACGGCACAGATCGCCATGCCCGAGTCGGACAGAAAATCGTCGACGAAAGACGAGAACGGACAGATGACGACGATTCCGAGCGCGGCATTGACGACGGCGACCACGACAGCGACCGCGACGAGGGACTTCCGGGAAAGCCATTCCAGTCGCGGCGCCAGCAGGAAAAAGCAAAGACCTGTATAGCCTAGGGAAGTCAGGCCATGGCGGAGCGAGAGCCCCTCGTCGGCCTCCTCGTTCGGCGGCGTGAAGCCGTCCCAAGCGATGACGAGCGGCAGCGTAAAGACCACGACGACCGCCACGAACGCCAATGCCGGGATCCGCAGTCTCCGGTCCAGCAGCGCCAGCACCACGGGCACGCCAGCCAACACCAGGGTGGGTTGCCGGCCCCACACCGCAACGCCCAGGAAAACGCCACTGGCGACAAACCAGGCCAGCACCGGAGTTCCCCGCTCGAGGGCCTCCACCCCCCTCAGCAGCGCGTAGAGGCTGAGCGACAAGAACACCAAAGCCGGCATGGAGGTGAGCGCCATTCCAGCGAGCACCCACGTCATGGGCACGACCAGGATCGAGCAGCTCGACAACAGATAGTCGGGCTGATTTTGCCGCTTGAGCCAGGCGGCGAGAATGCCGGCAACAACGGCCAGAAGAGCAACATTGGTCAGCCGCATCCTGACAGGGCTGAGGTTCGTCAGCGGCTCGAGGGCGCGATGCACGAAGGCGTACAGCGGGCCCGCTCCGCCAGTGAGCGCATCCAGGAATTCTTCCGTCAGCCCATGCCGTCGCAGCAAAGGCACGTAGTTTGCGTAGTACGGCTCGTCGTAGACAAAATCCAGAGGAGAGGTCACGACGGTCACGACCAGGATCAAAGCCGCCAGCAGCAGCACTGCGCCGGCTGCGCCGGCTGCCCCTGCTGAAGCTTCATAGGTACGCTGAGGTGCCAATCGTTGCATGACGACTGCAATACAGGCACATACCTTGGGGGAACACAATTTCTCCGGTTGCGATCAATCAGCGATGCCAGCGCGTCGGCACCCGTACATTATCGACTCGACGATATCCAGAAGGCACAGTTCGCCCATGATGAGTCCCGAGCAGAATGAGCTGATCACCCGTATCGGCCCCGGCACCAAGTGCGGCGCCCTGATGCGCCACTACTGGCATCCCGTAGCGTTGGCCGATGAACTGCCCGGCGAGCGCCCGGCCAAGGCGGTGCGCGTGCTCGGCCAGGATTTCGTGCTGTTCCGCGACGAGCGTGGCCGGCATGGACTGCTCGACAGGGACTGCCCGCATCGTGGCGCCGACCTCGCCTATGGACGCCTGGAGGACGGCGGCCTGCGCTGCCTGTTCCACGGCTGGCTATTCGATGTCGACGGCAAGTGCCTGGAGACGCCGGCCGAGCCCGAGGGCAGCGTGCTCTGCCAGCGAGTCCGCCAGAAGAGCTACCCCATCGTGGTGAAGAACGGGATCATCTTCGCTTACCTGGGTGAAGGTGAAGCTCCGGCTTTTCCTGACTTCGATTGCTTCCTGGCGCCGGGCACGCATGCCTTCGCCTTCAAGGGCCTGATCGACTGCAACTGGCTACAAGCGCTCGAAGTCGGTATCGATCCGGCGCACGCCTCCTACCTGCACCGCTTCTACGAGGATGAGGACACCGGCGGCGCCTACGGCAAGCAATTCCGTAGTGCTTCCTCCGATTCCGACATCCCAATGACGCGCCTGCTGCGCGAGTTCACCCGACCGCAGCTCGACGTCGAGGCGACGGACTACGGCATGCGCCTGTTCGCGCTACGCAAGCTCGACGACAGGCACACGCATGTGCGCGTGACCAATCTCGTTTTCCCTTACGCTTTCGTGATCCCGATGAGCACCGAGATGACGATCACGCAGTGGCACGTGCCGATCGACGATACGAGCTGCTACTGGTACGCGATCTTCACCAGCTTCGGCGCGCCGGTCGATCATGCCGCGATGCGCGAGCAGCGGCTGAAGCTCTATGAGCTGCCCGACTATCGCCCGCGCCTCGGCCGCCACAACGCCTACGGCTACAGCGTCGCCGAACAGAAGAACCAGACCTTCACGGGCATGGGTTTCGACATCAACGTCCACGACCAGTGGGCGATCGAGAGCCAGGGCCGCATCCAGAACCGCACACGCGAGCACCTCGGCACCACCGACAAGGCGATCGTGGCCTACCGCCGCCTGTTGCTGTCGGCCATCGGCCAGGTGGCCAATGGCGAGAAGCCGCCGATGTGGCTCGATCCCGTGCGCGCCGCTTCCATCCGCGGCCCGATCGCCATCGACGGCATGGGCCCGACCCAGGGTTGGGAGTCCTATTGGAAGGGCGTCGATGCGCGGCGCCGCGGCGGCTCGAGCTGGGCCGCCAAGACCCTGCCGCCGTTGGTCGCCTGAAGGACGTCATGCATCTCGCTGAAAAAGCCGGCCTGTGGACGGCCGAGCGACAGGCCGCCGCGCGCGAAGCCGAGCGTCGCATCCAGGCCGGCGAGCTTACCGTCGTACGCCTCTCCTTCGCCGACCAGCACGGCATTTTACGCGGCAAGACCCTGGTCGCGGGCGAGATCGCGACGGCGATGAAGAGCGGTGTCGGTTTCACCACCACCATGCTGCTGAAGGACACGTCGCACCGCACGGTGTTCCCGGTGTGGACGCCGGGCGGCGGCTTCGGGATGAAGGAACTCGAAGGTGCTGCGGACGTGATGATGCTACCCGATCCCGGCACCTTCCGTGTACTGCCCTGGGCGCCGCACACTGGCTGGATGCTGTGCGACATCTTTTTTGCCGATGGCCGGCCGATGCCGCTCAGCACGCGCCACATCCTGCGCCAGTCGCTCGCCGCGCTGGCCGAGCAGGGCTACGACCTGGTGACGGGGCTGGAAGTCGAGTTTCACCTTTTCAGGCTCGAGAAGGCCCATCTCGCGACCGGCGACGCAGGCCCTTCGGGCGAACCACCCGAGGTCTCGCTGCTCAACCAAGGCTATCAGTACCTGACCGAGCTGCGCCACGACGAGATGGACCCGATCCTGGAGATCCTGCGCAGCAACATCGCCGATCTCGTCCTGCCGCTGCGCTCGATCGAGGTCGAGTTCGGACCGAGCCAGGTCGAGTTCACTTTTCGCACCGCCCCGGGTCTCGAATCGGCCGACACGATGATGCTGTTTCGCAGTGCCGTGAAGCAGGTCGCCCAGCGGCACGGCTATCACGCCACCTTCATGTGCCGGCCGAAATTGCCGAACGTGTTCGCTTCCGGCTGGCATCTGCATCAGTCGATTGTCGCGCGCGGCAGCGGCGAGAACGCCTTCATGGCCAAAGACGGCGGCGAGGCGCTGAGCCCGTTCGGCCGCCAATATCTCGCCGGCCTCCTGCA
>JAUXST010000496.1 GCA_030679805.1 Reyranella sp.
GTCGCCAGCGACACCGCGGTCGAGTCGAACGAAGCCTTCACCGTCACCCTGTCTGATCCCAGCGCCGGCGCGGTCATCGACACAGCGTCGGCCACCGGTGTCATCCGCAACGACGACACCTCGCTGTCGATCGCCGCGACCAGCGCCGACAAGGCCGAAGGAGACCTCGGCGCCACGGCCTTCACCTTCACCGTCACCCGGGCCGGCGACCTGAGCGGCATCGCCAGCGCCAGCTGGGCCGTGACCGATGATGGGACCATCGACTCCGACTTCATCCCCACGGCGGATCTGCTGGAGTCCGCGGACCTCCTTTCCTATATCGCCTCTTCGGTCGATCTCTTCTTTCCGGGCGTCTCTCTCTTCGGCGGCCTGCTGCCGTCCGGCACCGTGAGCTTCGCCGCCGGGGAGAGTTCGAAAATCGTCACCGTCTGGACCCTCGGCGAGACGGTGCTGGAGGGAGACGAAAGTTTCGCAGTCACCTTGTCCGATGCCAGTGAAGGGACGGTCATCGACACCTCGTCGGCCGTCGGCACCATCCGCAACGACGACGGGCCGCCCGCCGGTTTGGTGTCGATCTCCGATGTGACCGTGACAGAGGGCGACGACGAGACCCAGTTGGCGACGTTCACGGTGACGCGGACCGGAGGCACGTCGGCATTCAACGTCGACTACGCCACAGCCGATGGCACCGCCATGGTCGCCGACGGCGACTACGCCGCAACCTCGGGCACGCTGCACTTCGACGACGGCGTCGATGTCCAGACATTCTCCGTGCTGGTCAACGGCGACAGCGTGTTCGAGTCCGACGAGGCATTCTTCGTCGATCTGTCGGGGGCGACCCATGGCGCCGTCCTCGGTATCGGCACGGGCGTGGGCACGATCCTCAATGATGACATCGCGCCGGGGCCGACCACGCTCATGGGCACACCAGGAGACGACAATCTGAATGGCGGGCCGGGCGATGATATCATCATCGGCTTGGCAGGGAGCGACATACTCGGCGGCGGTGCGGGAAACGACAGCCTCGATGGCGGTCCCGGGACCGATCTGCTGATCGGCGGCGCTGGCGCCGACACGTTTATCGGCGGCGACGGTGACGACTACCTGCTGATCGACAGCGAAGATACCGCCATCGACGGCGGCGCGGGCTTCGATTCCGCTTTCGTGCTGACCGGCGACCCGGTGACGCTGGACATGGGAGCGGCATCGATCGAATGGGCGCTGGGCGATGCCGGCGCCGATACCTTCAACGCCGCGACCCAGACCGGCGGCGTCTACATCTACGGGATGGAGGGCGACGACACCCTCACCGGCTCGGCCTTCGGCGACTACCTCGACGGCGGAAACGGCAACGACACGCTGGCCGGCGGCGGCGGCGACGACCTCCTGGTGGGCAATGGCGGCACCGATATCCTGAGGGGCCAGGGCGGCGACGATTACCTCATCGAACTGGGTGGCGACAGCCAGATCGACGGCGGTGCCGGCTTCGATTCGCTGTTCGTCTGGTCAGACACAGGTGTGACGCTCAACCTCACGACGGCCTCGATCGAATGGGTGCAGGGCTCGGTGCTGGGCGACGATAATCTCAATGCCGCCGGCAACACCGTGAACACCTTCCTCTACGGCTGGGGTGGGAACGACACGCTGACGGCCGGTTCGGCCGACGACTACATCGCCGGCGGCGCCGGCGACGACATCCTGACCGGTGGCGCCGGCAACGACACGCTGATCGGAGAGACAGGCTTCGACCGCTACGTCTACACCGCCGCCGTCTGGGGCTCCGACACGATCCATTCCTTCGACTTCAATGGCGAGAAGCTGGACTTCACCGCGGTCGCGTCGATCGACTCCTTTGCCGACTTCACGGCCTACGAATGGGATCCCCTCGGCCTGGGTTACAACTCGACGACGCTGTTCTACACCGACGGCGGCACCACCAGTGCCATCACGCTGATCGGGGTGCAGACGGCGAGCCTCTCCGACGCGGACTTCCTGTTCGCCTGACAGCTACTTCGGGCACTCTGCCTTCATGCCTTCCTTCTCCTCCCCCGTCTCACGCAGGGCTGTCCGGGAATTCCCGACTCAGGAACGCCAGCTCGTTAGATCATCTCGGTTTCACGCACTCTGTCATCCCGAGCGTAGCGAGGGATCTTTATCGGGGGCCTTAAAGATCCCTCGCTACGCTCGGGATGACAATTTTTCCGTAACCAACATCATGCGCCATTTTTCTCCCGGACAGCCCTGCCGTCTCACGGGGGATGAGAAGAAGCGATTCTGAGTCAGCCGGAAAGATCTAAGGCCAGCGCGCTTCCGGCGGCAGCGACATCAGGATCGCCTCGACGTTGCCGCCGGTCATCAGGCCGAACTTGGTGCCGCGGTCGTGCAGCAGATTGAATTCGACGTAGCGGCCGCGGCGCACCAGTTGGTGCTCGCGCTCGGCCGCGGTCCACGGCTCGTTCATGTGGCGGCGCACGAGCCTTGGATAGATGTCGAGGAAGGTCTCGCCGACGCCGCGGGTGAAGGCGAGGTCGCGCGCGTGATCGCCTGAATCCAGGGTGTCGTAGAAGATGCCACCCACGCCGCGCGGCTCGTCGCGATGGGGCAGGTGGAAATACTCGTCGCACCATTCCTTGAAGCGCGGGTGGTACGTCGGATCGTGGCGGTCGCAAGCGTCCTTCAACGCGGCGTGGAACGCCTGGGTGTCCTGTGTGTCGGGCACCATCGGCGTCAGGTCGGCGCCGCCGCCGAACCAGGCGCGCGTGGTCACGATGAAGCGGGTGTTCATGTGCACCGCCGGCACCTTGGGCGAGCGCATGTGGGCCACCAGCGAGATGCCCGAGGCGAAGAAGCGCGGGTCCTCGGCGGCGCCGGGGATCTGGGCTCGGAACTCCGGGCTGAACTCACCGAACACAGTCGAGACGTTGACGCCGACCTTCTCGAACACGCGGCCACGCATGATCGCCATGGTGCCGCCGCCGCGATCCTCGCCGTCGGGTCCTTCCTCGCGCCGCCATTCCTTGCGCTCGAAGCGGCCGGCCGGCAGCTCCGCGTGCGTG
>JAUXST010000506.1 GCA_030679805.1 Reyranella sp.
CGGACCTGCAGAAGATCGTGACCGACATGTGGGCCTCCAAGATCGGCGGTTGGCGCACGGCCATGGCGGCGAGCCAGGCCGAGTCGGTCGGGATCATGGTCAAGGCCGGCATCAAGATCGTCGTGCCAGAGGCGTCGGTGCTCGAAGCCACGCGCAAGAAACTGATGGCCACGCAGGACGCGGTCATCAAGGAGCTCAAGCTCGATCCCGCCCTGGTCGCACAGGCCAACGCCGCCTTGGGTATCAGCGGCAAGAGCTGATTTTTCGGGGCGCCTGTTTCATCAGGCGCCCCGGTCCTCTTCTGCACCATAATGATCTACGGGGACTCGCATGCTCGAAGCATGGGACAGGCTTGAACGCTGGCTGATCGGGCTGCTGGGTGCGATCGGGCTTGTCATCTATCTCACCCAGATTGTCGGTCGCTACGTGACGACGGCCATAGACTTTTCAATGGGCGAGGAACTCACCGTCTACATCATCATCTGGTCGGCGTTTCTGACGGCCAGCCTGCTGGTCAGGGAGGACGGCCACGTGCGCGCCGATCTTCTGCTGCGCATGCTGCGACCCGAGCGCCAGCGCTGGGTCGAGATCGCCAACTGCGCGATCGCGCTCGGCTTCTGCATCGGCCTCACCTGGTACGGCTGGCTGGTCTCCTGGGATTCCTTTGACCTTGGCGAAGTCAGCAATACGGCCCTCGGCTTTCCGCTGTGGCTGTACTACGCCGCGCTCCCGGTTTCCGCCGCCCTCATGTCGATGCGCTATGCCCGGCGGCTATGGCAGTTCTGCTTCGCGTTCGATCCAACGACCATGGAAGTCCATTCGGGGCGCGAGTAGACGATGACCAAGATATTTGCCGCCATCTTCTTCGTCCTGCTCGGCATGGGCTTGCCGATCTGGCTGGTGTTGGGCGTTTCCGCCGGCACGATGTTCGCCATCGAGGGCAAGCCGCTGGTCGGCATTGCCCAGAAGATGTTGGACGAGCTCAACTCGACGACTTTGCTGGCCGTTCCGTTCTTCGTCATGGCGGCATCGTTCATGCAGCGTGGCGGCATCGCCAAGGCCCTGGTCGACGTGGCGGCAGCCTGGGTCGGCAACGTCCGGGGCGGATTGGGGGTCGTCTGCGTGATGGCCTGCGCCATGTTCGCAGCGATCTGCGGCTCGAGTGTCGCCACGGCCCTCGCCATGGGAACGATCCTGATTCCGGCGATGATCGATCGCAAATACGACCGACCCTTTGCGTTGGGCGTCACGGCTGCCTCCGGCACGCTCGGTATCCTGATCCCGCCCAGCCTGCCGCTCATCCTGTACGCGATCATCGCCGACGAATCGGTGCCGCGCCTCTTCCTGGCCGGCGTCGTTCCCGGCCTCATGCAGGCGGGTCTCTTCGTGCTGTACGTCCTTTGGTATGGCCGCCGGAAGAATCTCGCCCGCGAACCGCGCCGCTCACCCGCGGAATTCAGGCGAGTGAACATCGATGCCATTCCGGCACTCTCCATGCCGGTGATCATCGCCGTCGGCATCTATGGCGGCTGGGTGACCACGACGGAAACGGCGGCGGTCGCTGCCGCCGTCGCGTTGCTGATCAGCCTCTTCTACTACAAGGGGTTCAAGCCGTCCGAAACGCTGACCGTCATCGGCGAGTCGATCAAGAATGCCGGCACCATCATGATCATCATCGCCACCGCGCTCGCGTTCGGCCATTGGATCACGGAGTCCGGGATACCCGCTGCGCTGGTACAGTTCATCCGCGACAACGGGTTTACCGCGTGGCAGTTCCTGCTGGCGATCAACGTCATGCTGATCATTCTCGGCATGTTCCTTGAGGTGGCATCGATCCTCCTGATTGCGATGCCGATCATCATCCCGGTGCTGAAGCCGCTCGGCATCGACCCGGTCCATTTCGCCATCGTCGTCACCGTCAATATGGAACTGGCCCTGATCACCGCGCCGGTCGGCCTCAACCTCTACGTCCTGGCAACGGTTTCCAAGACGCCACTCGCCACCGTCATCAAGGGCGTCAACCCGTTCTTGGTACTCTTGCTCGGACTTCTGCTTCTGATTACCTATGTCCCGGCGGTCAGCCTTTGGTTGCCGCGATTGGTCTACGGATAATCGCGGATGCTGGCCCGGGGCACTGTTGGCAGTTCCGATCTGGCCGCGGCTGCGCGCTCGCCTCTATCGGCTTGTCATCAGCGGCGGGTACGGCCCGTGATGGCACTGCTGGCACCCCGGCGGAAAACGCATGGCAGGATTGAAATAGGAGAGTTGCAGGTTTGGCCGGAATTAGCCTATATTTCCGCTATCGTTGCACGAGGCCTGTCTTGGAGGCCGAGCCGCCCGTTCACTTGCCCGGGACGGCTCCTTGTCGTGACTGGGTGGCGTTCCCGCTCTCCACGCGGGCGATGCAAGGGGCCAAGTCCTAGGACGCGGTCGCGGAGCCACTCGGAGCAGGGCGTAGTCCCTGTTGACCAAGATGATCGTCGTGGGCCTCCCTCATCCGGCCGTCCGGGAGGCCGTCGCAAATCTGACGCGAATCGATCATACGCGCGCAGCCGTTAACCCTTGGCGCGGCGGACTGTCGGCAACACTTGCTCCCCGTGCATCGCACGGTCGTGGGTTCCTGTGTTGCGGGCCGTCCGACGGACATGCCCGGCCGACCCGACCGTACCTGTTGCGGGACGCAAGACCCAGCCGGTCCCTGGAAGGTCACTCCAGCGGATTAGCGTAAAAAGCCAGGAGAAACCCGGCCAGCCCTCCCTCGTCCTGGGCCTTGCGGACGAGTTGCGTGGCCATCGGCCTCCCAACCCCCCGCAGGGGGCTGCCGGTTTTCCAGGGGACTCGAAATCCGCGTGGAGCGGACAACGCCGAACAACTTCTGACAATCGTTTCGAGTGTCAGAAGTTGTTCGGCAGTAGCTGTCATCCCTCGCTGCGCTCGGGATGACAAAAAACCTCTGATCATGCCCCGCCCGGCGCCCCCGCCGGCGATCGCCCGGCAGGTGGGGTGGACCGAGGTGCGATAAACGCATCCGAGGACTGCCATTTGACGGT